>JBJEDD010000175.1:0-3105 GCA_051871715.1 Muribaculaceae bacterium
TATATAACGGCTATTGCTAATGCCGACAGCAAGATAGCGCGTGCCGGTATTTCTACTCCGCAGGGTCCGCCGACTATCCACATCACCAGCAACACCCCTGAGAACCACAACACCAGGTTGCGCGGCAACGTGAGACGCTTGTCATACATATACGTCATACCTACGACTATCAGCATCACTATCAACAAGATAGCAAACTCGCCGGTAGCAATACCCAAGAAGCCCGGGTCGACAAATTTCACCGTCAGCACGAATATCACCACCGACATCAGCGCTGCAAAGAGTATCAAGCCGCTCATACCCTCGCGATAGAGAACAAAGAACAGCGACATATACACCAATGCCGAGCCGGTCTCATTTTGGGCGAGAATCAGCACAATGGGTAAAACAATGATAGCCAGCGCCTTGGCATAGTTGGACATCTTGGCATTGAGCACAAAGTTGTAGCCGTTGAACAACTTGGCGAGCGCCAGCGCCGTTGTAACCTTGGCAAACTCGGCAGGCTGAAGGCTCATCGAGCCGATCACCAACCACGAGCGCGACCCCTTGATATCGGGCGCAATGAATGGCGTCACCAACAGCAACACCAACATTATTATATATATAGGATAGGCATAGGTCTCAAACATGCGTGCATCGGTCATCAGCACTACAAAGGCGATTACCAAGCCCAGACCTATCCAGCGCACTTGCTTGCCCGAAAACTCGTCGAAGGAGAGCATCGACGCCTCGTCGAAGTCATATGACGCCGCATATATGCTCGCCACGCCGGCAAGTATCATCAGCAGATAGATGACCACGGTGGTCCAATCTATCTCGCGAAATATCGATGTACTCTTGTTATTTGCGCTTAGTTGCATAATATACCGAGGTGTTAAGCATCTGTGTTTCCATATATTGGCGCGACGGCGCTATGGTGTCATTGAGATATTTCTCCATCACCAGCGAGCCGATAGGCACGCCGAAGACGGCACCGAAGCCGCCGTTCTCGACATACACAGCCACGGCGATGCGCGGGTTGTCAAAGGGCGCGAAGCCCATAAATGCCGAGTGGTCCTTGCCATGAGGGTTCTGGGCGGTACCGGTCTTGCCGGCGACCTCCATACCCGGTATCTGAGCACGACGGCAAGTACCGCCGAGCACCGCCATGTGCATGCCCTCGGCAACATCGTCGTACCAATGGGCATCAATGGTGGGATAGCGCTTCTCAAGCAACTCGGCAGGCATCACCGTGTCTTGTATAGCCTTGACAACGTGTGGCGTGATAAACCAGCCACGATTGGCTATGGTCGCCGCGAGATTGGCTATCTGCAACGGAGTCGCCAATATTTCACCCTGACCGATAGCCACCGAGATGACCGTATTGGCACTCCAACGGCCCTCGCCATAGAATTTGCTGTAAAACTTGGCATTGGGGAGGAAGCCGCGACTCTCATGGGGCAAGTCGACACCGAGACGATAGCCGTAGCCCATCGATACGAGGTGGTTCTTCCATATCTCAAATGCCTGTGCCGGTGTGCCATACTTCGAGCGGCGGTCTATCATATTCTTGAAGCCCCAGCAGAAGTAAGCATTGCATGAGGTCTGCAGCGCCGGCTTCAGAGGCAACGGTGAGCCATGGGCGTGACACCCAACACGCAAGCCACCATTGACATAGCCACCTGTGCAGGGGTATGTGGTTGCAGTGGTGATAATGCCCTCTTGGAGAAAAATCAAGCCCTGTGTAGGCTTGAAAGTCGAGCCTGGAGGATATGCACCGCCGAGGGCGCGGTCAAACAGTGGCAACGAGGGGTCCTCGGTGAGCATTCGGTAATTCTCGCCACGCTTGCGTCCTACCAGCAGGCGCGGGTCGTAGGACGGCGACGACACCAAGCAAAGAATTTCGCCGGTCGACGGCTCGATTGCGACGACGGCGCCGCGCTTGCCCACCATCAGCGACTCGGCATACTGCTGGAGGCGTATATCAAGGCTCAAGGTGAGGTCGCGTCCCGACACCGGCTCGACGTCGTGAGCACCACCCTCGTAGCGCCCTTGGATGCGCCCGTTGGCATCGCGCATCAGCACCTCCACACCCTTGACGCCTCGCAAATATTGCTCGTAGGAGCGCTCCACGCCCAAGTCTCCGGTGTAGTCGCCTGCCATATAGTAGGGGTCGGCATCTATATCGGCGCGCGACACCTCGCGCAGGTTGCCCAGCACGTTGGCTGCCGCCGAATAGTTGTATTGGCGCAAAATGCGCTTCTGGATGAAAAAGCCCGGGAAACGATATAATTTTTCTTGCAGTCGCCCATAGTCTTGTGTAGACAACTGAGTGATAAGGCGTTGGGGTGTATAGGTCGAGTAACCGGGATTGAGGCGCTTGTCGCGCATATCCTCAAATCGGCGTCGCAATTGCTCGGGCGTGATGTGGATGGTATTGCAGAAGTCCACCGTATCAAACGGTTGCACGTCTCGCGGAATAATCATTACATCGTAGGCGGGCTGGTTGTACACCACCAACTCGCCGTTGCGGTCGTACATTAGTCCGCGCGACGGATAGATAGTCTTCTCAAGGAAGGCATTGGAGTCGGCACGCTTCTTGTAGCGGTCATCGTTGAGTTGCAAGTCAAAGAGGCGAATGGCATATATCAGCGCAATGACCACTATAAACCCACCGATTACATACTTGCGCTTCTCGAGTTTATAGTCTTTTCTCATGACGCACGGGAGTGAGGCAGGCTAAGGCATAAATGAGCACAAATGTATATATCGCCGACGCCGGGATTCGCAACAAGTACAAACCGAGGTTGAAGCAGCCCAACGACTCGATTGTAAAGAGTAACACACAATAGATCAGCGTCATAGTCGAGGCATACTTAAGGAAGGATGCCACGCCCATATTGCGTATCGAGGGGCACTGCTCGGCGAGGTCGTTATCCACCGGCACGTAGAGGTGGAATACCGGGCGACGCACAAATGCCAAGATTGTCGAAGCCATGGTATTGACGCCCATAGTGTCGCTGAGGATATCCACTGCCAAGCCCGTGAGGAAGCCGATGGTCATGGCTGCATTGGCGCTATATGTCACCGGCAAGGTGATTATCAGGTAGATAAACACCATGGGCA
>JBJEDD010000175.1:3205-8603 GCA_051871715.1 Muribaculaceae bacterium
TTGGCGCTATATGTCACCGGCAAGGTGATTATCAGGTAGATAAACACCATGGGCACCGCCACATTGAAGAGCACGATATTGTTGAGTACTAATGCCTGGATAGGCACTAATATCAAGAATAACAGGATAATATGCAGTGTGGTCTTATTCATTTGTTAGCCGGATTGGTGTTTGCTTGTGCGTTGCCGGTGAGCGGTGTGTTCTCGACGGCTTCAATTTCGTCGCGGAGGTTGTTCACAACTACCTGCACATTGCTCAAGCGCGTAAAGTCGGCAAAGAGGCGCACGCGCAGGGTGAAGAAGTTCTCCTTGTGATTGTCGGCATCGTCGATGATTACCCCAACGGGCAAGCCCGCAGGGAACACATTGGAGAAGCCCGACGTAACCACGGTGTCGCCGGTATGGAAGACCGTGTGGCGCGGCAACTCCTCGAGGAGCGCCACTGTGGGGTCGTTGCCGTCCCACACCAGTGAGCCGAAGTGCTCACTGGTGCGTATCTTGCACGACAGACGGAAGTTGGGGTTGAGCAACGAGATGACACGCGAATAATGTTCGCCGGCGACGCTGACTGTCCCCACAACGCCCGAGTGGTCGATAACACCCAACTCGGGACGCACTCCATCGGCTGTTCCCTTGTCTATTGTGATATAGTTAAACGGGTGATGGACACTGTTGCTGATGACATTTGCGACGATAAAGTCGAAGTGCGGCACTCCCGAGTCAACACGCAATGTGTCGACAAAGCCGGCAAGGCGCAGCGCTTGCAACTGCTCGCGCAGATTGAGCACCTCGGCTTCGAGTTGAGCATTGCGGCGGTTGAGGTCTTCGTTGGTCGAGCGCAAGTTGAAGTACGCACCCACACTACTGCCGGCATCGTGGATGCCCCCGGCAACCGACGATGCCGTCGTCAGCCACAAGTGATGACGATACGGGTCACCACTCGACAGCAACAGACAACTCAACACCACATACAATGCAAATACCAGCCACTTGCTGTAGCGGCGCAAAAACTCAATCAGGTCCTTCATGTGCCTGCGACCCGATGGCTT
This sequence comes from Muribaculaceae bacterium, assembly GCA_051871715.1. Lineage (GTDB taxonomy): Bacteria > Bacteroidota > Bacteroidia > Bacteroidales > Muribaculaceae > CAG-873. Next base: position 4,254 of record JBJEDD010000175.1, read on the forward strand.
AACGAATCAAGAAGGAGAACTTGTCGATGTTCTTCAGAGCCACGCCGGTACCCTTGGCTACGGAGAGCAACGGATCCTCGGCGATGTGGAATTGGATACCAATCTTGTCGGTAAAGCGCTTGTCCAAGCCACGCAATAGGGCGCCGCCACCGGCGAGATAGATGCCGTTGCGCACCAAGTCGGCGTACAATTCGGGCGGGGTCTGCTCCAAGGCGCTCAGCACGGCTGCCTCCAACTTGGAGATGGTCTTCTCGATGCAGTGGCAGATTTCTTGGTAACTTACAGGCACTTCCATTGGCAGCGCGGTCATGATATTGGGACCATGAACTACGTAATCCTCGGGCGGATTCTCCAACTCGGTGAGAGCCGAGCCCACGTGCATCTTGATTTGCTCAGCGGTGCGCACACCCACCTTGACGTTATGAGCACGACGCATATGGCTCTGGATATCCTCGGTGAGGTCATCGCCTGCTACTTGAATACTCTTGTTGGACACGATGCCACCAAGCGAGATAACGGCAATCTCGGTGGTACCACCGCCTATATCTACAATCATATTACCCTCGGGCGCCTCGACATCAAGACCGATACCCAGGGCTGCTGCCATAGGCTCGTAAATCATATAACTGTCGCGGCCACCGGCATGCTCGCTGGAGTCGCGCACGGCACGTATCTCCACCTCCGACGAGCCGCTGGGAATACCAACGACCATGCGCAGCGAGGGGGCAAACCAGTTGGAGCGGCTGCTGGCTTTCTTTACCAAGCCGCGTATCATCAACTCGGCAGCGGTGAAGTCGGCAATCACGCCCTTGCGCAAGGGGCGCACGGTGCGGATACCCGGAGGATTCTTTCCTTCCATCAAGTAGGCTTCGGTACCCACGGCTACGAGTTTATCCGTGCGGGTATCCAATGCTACAATCGATGGCTCATTGATCACAATCTTGTCATTGTGAATGATTATCGTATTGGCTGTACCAAGGTCTATTGCAATTTCCTTGGTGAGTGAAAACAGTCCCATTGTTTCTCTTTATGTTAAAAATTATTAAAAATTAGTGACGGAAATGGCGATAACCGGTAATAGCCATGGTGATATTGTGAGCGCGACAATACTCAATGGTATCATTGTCGCGGATGGAGCCACCGGGCTGGATTACCGCTGTGATACCGGCGGCATCGGCAATCTCGACGCAGTCGGCAAAGGGGAAGAAGGCATCTGATGCCATTGCGGCACCATGGAGATCGAGGTCGAAGGAGCCTGCCTTGGCAATTGCCTGGCGCAGGGCATCAACGCGTGAGGTTTGTCCGACACCCGAGCCCAGGAGCATACCATTGCGGGCGAGCACGATAGCGTTGCTCTTGGAGTGCTTGACAATCTTGTTGGCAAAGAGCATATCGGCAGCCATCGCCTCGGTAAGCACGCCCGACACCACATTGAGGTCTGCGGCAGTCTCTACCTTAGCATCGCGTTGCTGCACCAACACGCCGTTGAGGGCAGTGCGCACAGTGGTCTTTGCCATAGGAGCACCCTTGCGACGCAACAGGATGCGGTTTTTCTTTTGTCCGAGGATTTCGAGCGCCTCGGCAGTATACTCGGGAGCGATGAGCACCTCAAAGAAGATTTTGCCAATCTCGGCTGCTGCTGCGGCATCCACCGGAGTGTTCACGATAATAACACCACCGAATGCCGATACCGGGTCGCCGGCAAGCGCATCAGCCCATGCCTCGGTGAGTGTGGCGCGGGTAGCGCAGCCACAGGCATTGTTGTGCTTGAGGATAGCACAGGTAACGCCCTCACAGTCGGCAAACTCATCAATGAGTGACACGGCGCTGTCGATATCGAGGAGGTTGTTGTAACTGATTTCCTTGCCGTGAAGTTGGTCAAACATTGCACCGAAGTCGCCATAGAAACGGCCCTGCTGGTGGGGGTTCTCACCATAACGTAGGTCCTTGGCTCCATCGATGCTCAAGCGCAACGACTCGGCAGTCGGCTCGGCAGCTTGAGTGGTCATGTAGGCAAATATTGCCGAGTCATAGCCCGATGACACGGCAAATGCCTCGCGCGCAAGCAAGGCGCGCTGCTCCAATGTGGTGGAGGCACCGTCGGCAATAAATTCGGCGAGCATGGCATATTGACGCTTGGAAGCGACAATTGCCACATCGGCATAATTCTTGGCGGCGGCACGGATGAGCGATATGCCGCCTATATCAATCTTTTCAATAATATCGGCATGACAGGCGCCCGATGCGACTGTTGCCTCAAAGGGATAGAGGTCGACAATGACCAAGTCAATCTCGGGGATTTCCATTTGGCTCATAGTGTCGACATCACCGGGGTTGTCGCGGCGTCCCAGGATACCGCCGAACACCTTGGGATGAAGAGTCTTCACGCGACCGCCCAAAATTGAGGGATAGCCGGTGAGATCCTCGACTGCCTTACAATCGATGCCGAGCCCTTCGATAAAGGTGCGCGTGCCACCGGTCGACAGGAATTCAACTCCCGCCGCCGCCAGCGACTTAACTATCGGCTCCAAGCCGTCTTTGTTATACACTGATACTAAGGCTCTCTTGATTGCTTTTGTGGTAGACATCTCTTAATCGTTTTTGCTATTAAAAATTGTACCGGGCGGGTGCCCTTCTGTTTCAGTATGCAAAATTAGCAAAAAATTTGCTCTCCACATATATATTTTATAATTTTGTGCAAAATATTAATGTATGTCAAAGAGTGCACTGAAAAAAGAGTTGGAAAATATGAGCGCAGAGCAACTGCGCCAAATTATCCTCGATGCCTACAACGTCAGTCCCGAGTTCAAGCAATACTTTGAATTTTTTCTCAACCCCGATGTATCCAAGTACCACGAAAAGCAACTCGACCTCATCAAGAAGGAACTGAACCGCAGCAAGTGGGGCTCCAGCAAGGCGCGTACTTCGGTTATCAATAAGATTGTCAAGGAATTTATCGCCTACAACATCGGTGCCGAAGAAACTCTCTACTTTATGTCGCATACGTTGCAATTGATTTGCCTCTTCGAGACATTTCTTCGCTACAAGGACACCCACTTCAACTATATCGCTCGGCTCACCAAGGAGATGATTACCTATGCCGACAAATGCCAACTTGCCGACAAGTGTATGGAACTCCTCACCGTAGGTGTATTGGAGCACGAACAATTGACCCGAACAGCCAAATTGACCGTGAAAGAAGCCATCGACGATGCTCTGAATCGCTAATTTTTTTGTACCTTTGCACTCTATATCCACGACTATACATGAAACGCATACTGCTACTCATCATCATATCGCTTGTCGCTACCGGCTATGCATCGGCTCGCAAGACCGTGCTCGAGCCCGGCTACGCATGGCGCATCATTCAGCCACTCGACCTGCGCGAGGAGGCAACAATTGACACACTCTTTGAGAGTTACGCCCAACGCGCGGTGCCCTCGGCAGTCTCCGAGGCTCGCGCCACCACCGGCAACCTCGGTGGTCCCGGCATCAACTCCATCTGGACCGAGCGCCCCGCTCTCAGCCGTTTCTTCTTCAACGATGCCTTCACCGCATGGCTCCCATCCTACGACAGTATGCGCTTTTACAACACTCGCATCCCCATGACGTTGATGAGTTACAACACCGGCGGCGGACGCGACAACGCTCAAGACCGCTTCTCGGGCACTTTCTCGGGTAATATCAACAAGCGCGCCCAGGTCGGCGCCCTCCTCGACTACCTCTACTCCAAGGGCAGTTACAACGCCCAGGCTACCAAAAATCTCACATGGGGGCTTTCGGGCTCGTATCTCGGCGACCGATATGAGTTACAGGCATTTATGTACCACTACAACCTTGTCGCCAAGGAAAACGGCGGCATCACCGACCCGCTGTACATCACCGACCCGGCTCTGGTGCAGGGTGGTGTTACCTCGGTCAACACCAAGACCATCCCCACTCACCTGAGCAATGCTCACACTCGCGTCAAGGGCACTCAACTCCACATCAACAATCGCTACAAAATAGGTTATTGGCACGAAGAATACGACTCGGTATACGTCGACTCGATAGTCTCGCGTACATACATCCCCGTGACCTCGGTAATATGGACTCTCGACTACTCCGATTCCAAGCACCTCTTCCGCGATGATGCCTCCGGCGAGTTCCACGAGTTCTTTGAGAATACCTACCTCAACCCTACCCTCACCGACGACCGCGCCTCGACATGGAGCCTCTCCAACACCGTCGGGCTATCGCTCCTCGAGGGCTTCCATCGTTATGCCAAGTTTGGTCTCGCTGCATTCATGACCCACGAGGTCGTCAAATACACCCAACCGGTCGACACCCTCAACCGCGCCGAACTCGACC
>JBJEDD010000176.1:0-2193 GCA_051871715.1 Muribaculaceae bacterium
GGGCTTTTACCTCGTCGGCGCTCATAGTCAGCGAGTTGCGCATCTGTCCGCGAGTCGATGCATCATACTGGAAATTGGACACCTCGGCGCGCTTGGCATCTAACTCCTCGGGAGTGTCAAAGGCATAGTAGGCGCGCCCGGCATCGATGAGCATCTGCACGTGCTCGCGGTAGATGTCGCGACGCTCGCTCTGCTTGTAGGGCCCGTAGGGCCCGCCTTCGCGCACACCCTCGTCAATCTCGATGCCCAGCCAATGCAGAGCCTCATTTATATATTCCTCGGCGCCCGGCACAAAGCGGCGCGAGTCGGTATCCTCGATTCTCAAAATCATTTTGCCCCCATTTTGACGGGCAAAAAGGTAGTTATAGAGTGCTGTGCGCACACCACCGATGTGCAACGGCCCTGTGGGCGACGGTGCAAATCTTACTCTTACCTCACGTGACATATAAATTCTTACTGTAGTTGCGGTTTAACTCTGCAAAATTAAGCATTTTTTTGTAAGCAAGCAAATTTACCGCAATTCCCGCCAATCAGCCGAGGCTCTCGAGCTCGGGGAGGATTATTGGAGCGCCCTTGCTGCGGTCGGTAAGAAACATACAATAGTATATCGGGAGATATGTTACGCCCTTTTTCTTGAAAATCTCACGCTCGTTGGAGAATACAATGGCTCGATTGATACCATAGTCGGGAGTTTCAATAAAGGAGGTGAGAGCGCTATGTTGGGTGTAGTCTTTGCCGGATTTCACCTCGATAGGAAGCACACTCAGCGCATCATAGTCGTCGATGAGAAAGTCAACTTCACCCTTTTTCTTATTGTCGTAGTAGTGTAGTTTGAAGCCATGTGCGGCGAGTTCTTGAGCGACAACCGATTCATAGACCGTGCCGAGGTTGACACTCTTGATGTCTTGAAGCACCGCATTAACGTTGAGCCCATATAGAATGCCGGTGAGCAAGCCCACATCGTTGAGGTACAGTTTTACCAAACGTTTTTGCTCCGACTCCACCAGTGGAAAGCGTGGATTGCTAATCGCTGTGACTTCCAATGCGACGCCTGAATTGGTCAGGTATTCAAATTCGTCGGCATAGTCGGCAAAAGACTTTCCCTCTTGTCCCTCAATGGACTTGTACACAATGCGTTTCTTCTTGTTCTCCAAGTTGCTTGGCACGAGGTCAAAAATCTTGCGTATCTTGAGCTTATGCTGGTCGTCGTACTGCGAGGCATCAATGCGATAAAGGCTGTGAATATCTCTCTGGGTCTGCCTCACGCGGGTGATATTACGGTCGGCGAGGTAATTGTTGACCGCCTCGGGCATTCCGCCCACCAGCAAGTAGTACTGGAAGCGTTTCAGCAGTATGTTGTGTGTATTCTCATCCAGTGGGTTCTCGGCATCAAACGACTCGCGGATTTTTTGTATCCACTCCTTGCCGATGCCTGTTGCCCATAGAAATTCTTCAAAGTCAAGAGGATACATTTGCTCTATCGTCACGCTGCCGAGGGGGACCGATGGCGTCTGCGACAGCGCCACGCCCAGCTGTGAACCGCTCGCTATAAATCTATATCGAGATTCTTGATTGAGAAACTTAAGCATAGTCATCAGCCGAGGGTAACTCTGTATCTCATCTAAAAAGATAAGTGTGTCGTTTTTGTCACCCAAGGGCTGAGAGTAATAGTTGCTCAAACGCATATATAGGTCGTCGGTCGTGTAAACATCGGCAAATACTTTGTCACCCTCAAAGTCTTCCTTGAGGTTGATTTCCACAAAATGAGTGAACAAGCGTTGCCCGACATAACGGATAAGATATGACTTGCCTATCTGCCGGGCTCCGTTGACCAGAAGTATCTTGTCGGGCTCTTCCTTGAGGAAGTTCTCCAGATATGAGGTGAATTTTCGTTCAAGCATGACTCATTGTATTGATAATCACTGCAAAGCTAAGACAAAAAAGTGGGATTTGCAAGAGGCGAGCCACTTATTCCGAAAATTTAGTACTATTTTTACCCATTTATTCCGTTTTTTTTACCAATAATAATACCCACTTATTCCGAAAACAGTAAATTGTGCGATACAATTTTGATATGAAGTGAAATGTTTGTATCTTTGTCGTGAACAAGGTTTTGCATGTTATGGAAGGAGATGTATACATCAGATCAATGACCGGAGATGATTCCATCCCCGTCTTTTTGGCGTTTGTGAT
>JBJEDD010000177.1:0-2273 GCA_051871715.1 Muribaculaceae bacterium
CTATAAAAGGCATGGTGTAGATGCCAGGATTTCCTTATCTACCACAATCAGCCGGCGCTCCCCAGCACCGGCTGATTTTTTTACTGTCGGGATTTACAGTATGAGTTTGAGGGCGAGGACAGCTATGGAAATGAGTGTGAAGAGTATGACTTGGCGGAGGACTCGCCCGGGGAGGGTGATGCCGTAGCGCCGGCGACATGTGGCGGCGGTCACTATCATATACACTATGTATTGGATGAGGTATGCGGCGCCCAAGCCGGCGTATCCCCAGGCGTGCCACAGAGGTATCGAGCAGGCTATCAGCGTGATAGCCGAGATGGTCTCGGTGACTACATATGCTCGTCCGTCGCCCTTGGCAATAATCACATAAGCCATGCACCACGAGGCGGCGCGCAAGATGGTGGCGGTGACCGCCACGTTGAGGTAGGCGCTCGCAGCGGCAAATTCGTTGCTATATAGAATGTTGATAATCAACTTGTCGGCGAGCATGAAGACGATGACCATGGGGAGCATAAGTCGTGTTACCAAGGCTATCTCGTGGGCGACGATGGTGCGAGTCATCATCCGGCGGTTGATGGTCTTGGATAGGCGCGGAAAAAATTCCATGGCTATTGCCGTGAAAATCACGCCGATATATGAATTGGCGATGGTGTATCCGGCTTGGAAGGTGCCCACGGTGGTGACTCCGGCTGTGGAGTTGAGATACACGCGCAGGGCATAGTCGGTGATGAGCGTCACACCCATAGCGGCGGTGAGCCAGCCCCCGAGGCGCAGCATTGCGCGCATCGCCTCATTGACCGGGCGCTTCTCGATAGGCTCTGAGCGAGGTATACGACGCGTTAGCAGCATCAGCAGCGACACTGCAGCCGAGATGAGTAGCACCGGCACAATGGCTTCGCGCCCATAGAGGTAAAAGAGGGCAATAGCCGCGGCTGTCGATAGCAGAGCCGCCCACAGGGTAGCCTTGGCGAGGTCGCGCAGGCGGTCGAGAGCTTGGAGTATCGCCATGCGACCGCTCGCGACAGCCGAGATGAGCATGGTGAGCGACAGGATGGCAAATCCCCAGGTGTAATCGCCCGAGCCGAAGGTGAGGCGGCTCAGCACAGGCGACAAAGCCGCCACCACAAGTGCCGAGATGATGCCAAGGAGCGCAGCGCAGCGACGCGTGGCAGTCAATTGGCGCGGGCGGTCGCCCTCGGGTGCCGAGGCTATCTGGCGCACGGCGCTCTGCCGCAGGTTGAGGTGCATCACTGTCTTGAGCATCTCCATGGTGACGTTGAACAGTGAGAGGATGCCCACGCCGGCAGTGCCTATCCACAGTGCCACCAACTTGGTGCGCACCACGGCACATAGCATGGTGATGGCTTCGATGCTCCCGAAGACGCCCAGGGCGCGGAGCACGCGCCCGGTGAGTCCGTCGCCGGTTTTGATTATTTTACCCATTCGGTGGGGTTGAGTTTTTGCTTTTCGCGGCGCACCTCGAAGTGGAGGACGGTGCGGTCGTCATCGTCGTGGTCGACGACGATGGTGCCGATATTCTGCCCGGCACGCACCTTGTCGCCCTTGCGCACCGCCAGGGCGTCCAATCCGGCATAGACTGTGAGGTACTCGCCATGGCGCACAATCACCACGTTGTTGTAGCCGTCGAGGCGGAATACCGAGGAGATGACCCCGTCGAATACTGCGCGCGCCGAGGTGCCGGGCGGCACTTGGATATCGATGCCGAGGTTGTCAATTTTCACCTTGGCGAGGTCGGGGTGGGTGTTTGTGCCGAAATTAGAGATAATGGTATAACGCCCGGCGACCGGGAAGGGCAGTTTGCCCTTATTAGCGGCGAAGTCGCCTGTAAGGCGTTGCATTTCAGCGGCTTCAGAGGCATATGAGGGAGCGGGCGCCGGTGCCGGGCTTGGAGGAGGAGCAGGTGTGGGCGCCGGAGTAGGAGCGGGCTGTTGCTGTTGCTGCTGTTGTTGTTGCTGACGTTGACGTTCCTCAGCCTCGCGACGTTGGCGTTCTTCAGCCTCGCGCCGGCGGCGCTCTTCCTCTTCGCGACGGCGTTGCTCAGCCAATTCGCGGTCGATGGCTTGCTGGAGTTCGCGCTCCAATTCCTCGGCTTGTCGACGGCGGCGGTCGATTTCGCGAGAGAGTTCGCGTCCGCGGCGTTGCAATTTATTCACCAGAGTAGAGGCAGCCGAGCGCTCGGCTGCGATGGCATTTTGCGAGTTATGGAGGGTATTGAGCGAGCGGTTGAGGCTATCGCGCAGGCTATCGAGCGA
>JBJEDD010000177.1:2373-8439 GCA_051871715.1 Muribaculaceae bacterium
AGTTATGGAGGGTATTGAGCGAGCGGTTGAGGCTATCGCGCAGGCTATCGAGCGAAGCGCAGGTGGCGGTGAGTTGCTCGCGAGAGCGTGCGATGCGAGTGGCTCGGCGCTGCATCGAGCGCGAGAGGTCGCCTACGTATCTCATTCGTTGCCAAGCATTTGAGAATGAATTGGCAGCGAAGATGAAAGCCACATCGCTCAGCGACTGACGTCGCGAGCGCATGGTGCGCAGAGCGTCGGCATATCCGCTGCGTAGCGAGGCGTCGATGGCTTCGAGGCGTGCTATGGAGTCGGTGAGCGAGTCGGCAGTGGCAGTCACACGAGCGATGACGCCTTGTAGGTCCTTGATGGAGTCGGCACGTAAGCCGATGAGAGCCTCGAGGGATTGGAGGCGATTGAGTTGGCGCCCCACTTGCTCGCTGTTGTTGCGGAGTTCGCGGTCGGCTTGCTCGATGCGTTGGCGATTTTGCTGACGCTCGCGGCGCACCTCCGACGACGAGCGGCGGCGTCCGTCGACGGGCAGCACTGCTACGATGGCAGTCAGGGCAATGAGCAAGTACACGAGGCGACGCATAGGCTTACATTGATTTGAGTACGTCTAATAATTCCAGTGGGGTGACGCGACGATATGATGGCGGGGTCCAGTCGTTGAGGTCGGGGTCGTTGAAGCGAGCCTTGCCGAGGTTCCACACCAGGGCAGCCTCGATATCTATGTCGCCCACCGAGCCGGTGGCTTGGACCTGTGCGGGCATATCGCCGTAGAGGGTCGGTTGCATATCGCTGTGCGAGATGGTGATGCCGCCACGCGAGTAGGAGCGGTCGGTGGTGAGTAGTTCTTGGAGGTCGGTGAGGGTGACTTTGCGCCCGCGCAGGAGGTTGGCTGTCGGCTCCACACACATGATTTTGTGGTACTTATCCACCACCCAAGTGGAGTCGTTGTCGATGTGGACGATAGCGACCTCGATGCCGAGCATACGCATCGACATGTGGATAGACTCGCCACGCACCAGGGTTGCGCGTCCCGAGATGGAGAATTGCATGGGCTCGCTGAGGCGCATCGACACCGGGGCATACATATCGTGCCATAGTTGCACCGCCGGGGTGTCGGAGGTGCTCACCGGTGATGCATGGCGCGATGTCGAGCAAGCCGTGGCGGCGAATATTGCCACCACTGCCACGAGAAATTTCAGCAAGTTTTTACTCAGCAACATCGTTAATAATGGTTTTATATTTAACCTTGCGAGCGATGACCGGGTCGTCGGGTTTGAGGGCTAAAGCCTTCTGCCACAGTGCGACAGCGTCGTCGTAGAGACCGTTCATAAAATAAATGTCGCCGGCGTGGTCATAAATTGTGGCATCCGACTCGTCGGGGTCGAGGGCATCCTCCTCGGTGGAGTTGTTGTCATTGTTTTGCATTTCTTCCAATGCCAGGTCGATAGTGCGGCGCGCATCAGCAAAGCGACGTTGCTTGAATTGTACCCACGCGTATGTGTCGAGGTATATATAATTGGTGGGGTCGGAGATGAGGGCACGACACACCAACTCCTCGGCTTCATTGAGGTTGCCGGTGCTGTCGCATACAATTAAGTAAGCCAAGTTGTTGGCTGACAGAGCATTGTCGGGCTGAAGTTCAAGCGAGCGGCGGTAACATGAGTCAGCTTGGGCGGTATTGCCGAGTTCGTTATAGCATCCGCCTCGAGCATTGTACACAATGCTGAGGTGCTCGGTGGGGACCGAGTCTTCATTCACGGCATTGAGGACATTCAAGCCATTATTGAAGTCACCACGGCTCATGAATTCGAATGATATCGCCACCAGAGAGGAGACATCGCCCGGGTCAAGGGCGTAACACTCGTTCATAGTCTCGATGACTCTGTCGATGCTGTCGGTCTTGAGGTATGCGTTTGCAAGGAAAGTATACGTATCAATATTATCTTTATTAATGCTAAGAGCGCGATGAAGCGGAGCGATAGCAGCCTCAGGGCGGTCGATACCTAAAAGATACGTTGCATGTAATAGGGTAGCGTATTCATTGTCGGGATATATATCCTCCAGTTCGCCAAGAATTGAGACGATAGTGTCCTGTTGTGCAGGGATATCCTTAAAAGTATATATAATGTCCCTGATTAAATTGGTTTTATTCTTAAGCTCAATGGTAGGGTCGAGAATAAGGTCTCGTGCCTGTTCCATAAAAGCCACCGAATCACCTACCGAGAGGTTCAGCTTGGCACAATACTCCCGGAAAGGTGTAAAATCGGGGAAGTTCTCGACACCGCGCTTGGCATAGACAAGAGCAGTGTCGGAACAATTCATAATATCCATCATTTGAGCGGCGAGAAACAAGTTTTCGGGATTATTGCCTGATTGAGCGACAAATTTCCTGACTCGATTAATCATTTGAGCGGTGTCGGCGTTTGTGGCATATTTGAACGCCATAAACTCGTTGTAAATCATTTCTAAAGTGATGCCGCTACGTTCCTCGATGGCTTGATAAATGTGTTGACCGCTGTCCACCAATTCAGGCCTGTTGTCACTTTGACCTATGTATTTGAGTAGGCCGGCATACCTACACCATTCATCATCACAGTCGTTAAGAATACACAGCATGTGGGCAAGGTTAAGGGAAGAGTCGTTGTCTACTAATAACTGTACGAGCTCCCTGCCGTACTCATAATCGGGATTAGCCATGAAAGCATCATATGCAGCGCGGCAAGCGTCCCTGTACGTTTGCGACTTCGGGTCGCAACACAGCAAGTGTGTCATTGCTATATCTTTAACAGCATCAATGTTGTCGGGGTTGAGAGATGCTGCTACGCGAGCCTGCAAGTAAGCCGAGAGCGACTCGTCGTTATCTTGATTTTCTTGTGAGCAGTAGTAGAGCACGTCGCTCTTGGCTGCTGCGGCGGCTTGGTTGCGGCGCTCGCTGTCGTTGCCGGCGGTAGCGCACAGGGCAACTGCCAATAATAGCAATAGGAGTTGAGGAAAACGTTTCATAATGGTTTGTATTATTTAACGCCGGTGTGCCCGAAGCCGCCATCGCCACGGTCGGTGGCGTCGAGATTGTCGACTGCCTGCCAGGTGACATGGCTGTAAGGTCCTACCACCATCTGGCAGATGCGCTCGCCGGGGTTAATGACAAAGGGTGTGTCGCTGAGGTTGATAAGGATTACCCCGATTTCGCCACGGTAGTCGGCATCGATAGTGCCGGGGGTGTTGAGCAGGGTGATGCCGTGCTTGAGCGCCAAGCCGCTGCGAGGGCGCATCTGCATCTCGTAGCCTTGGGGTAGAGCCACGCGCAGCCCGGTGGGGATGAGTGCGCGTTGCAGCGGTTGCAGGGTGAGCGGCTCGGTGAGGGCGGCACGCACATCCATGCCGGCAGCACTCTCGGTGGCATATGCCGGTAAGGGCTGCCCCGAGGTGTTAATTATCTTAACGGTGACCTGATCCATTGAGTTAAAGTCTCTTAAATAGTTACGCGGCGTGTGATGGTGCCCGCCTTGAGGATGTATATGCCGCGAGCATTCACCTTGAAGCGCGAGGTGCCGGCGGGCAGGTTGCCCTGGCTCACCAATTGCCCCAGGATGGTGAATAGTTTCACATTCACCGGCGTCGGGGTATACACATATATATAATTGTCGCGGATGGCGACATCGAATGTCTCATCCGACAGGGTGGGTATTACCGAGGATACTGTTTCCCAGCGCGGCGCTGTGGATGTCGGTGCCGACACCGCTGCCGGCACGACGGCAAGCGCGATGACAGCAACAACGGCAAACAGTATTCGGCGCAAGGATATTCGTTTCATATTCATTCTATTGTCATTTCGCCCACCAAGGGAGTTGCAATCAACTCCTTGACGGCGGCGATTGAAAGTTTCTTGCCGAAGAGGTGCATCATCTTGGTGATGGCAGCCTCGAAGGTGATATCATGACCCGAGATGACGCCGGTTGCAGCGAGGAGGTCGCCGGCAACATAGCGGTTGGAGTGGACCGCGCCATTGAGACACTGGGTGACATTGAGCACCACCAATCCGCGGGCACAAGCCTCGCGGAACACGTTGATAAACCATGGTGCGGTGGGAGCGTTGCCGGCGCCGTAGGTGCGGAACACCACGCCCTTGATGCCCGGGGTGTTGAGCATATGTCGCAGGGTGGTCTCGCTCAAGCCCGGGAAGAGGTCGACGCTGATGACCGCCGTATCCATCTCGAGGGCTACGCGCAATGGACCCTCGGGGTTGCGAGCCAGGGCGTCGTGGTCGTAGTCGATGCCCAGCCCAATCTTTGCCAGATGTGGATAGTTGCTGGTGCGGAAGGCGTTGAAGTGGTCGACAGAGCGCTTGGTGGACCGGTTGCCGCGCCACAGGTAGTTCTCAAAGAGGATGGCGACTTCTTGTACCATAGCACGGCCGTCGCGGTCGCGAGCGGCGGCAATCTGCAGCGCCGTGATGAGGTTTTCCTCACCGTCGGTGCGCACCTCGCCGATGGGCAACTGCGACCCGGTGATTATCACCGGTTTGCACAGTCCTTGGAGCATGAATGACAGCGCCGATGCCGTGTAAGCCATGGTATCGGTGCCGTGGAGCACCACAAATCCATCGTATTGCTCATAATTGTCGGCGATGCTACGAGCCATATGTTGCCAATGCTCCGGGCTCATATCGCTGGAGTCGATGGGCGGGTCAAACTGGATATTGTCGATATCGTAGTCGAGCATCTTCACCTTGGGCACGTTCTCCATCAAATGGTCGAAGTCGAAGGGGCGGAGGGCCTTGCTTACAGGGTCCTCAATCATGCCGATGGTGCCTCCGGTGTAAATTATGAGAATACGTGGTTTCATAGGCTGGCGGTGGTTATTTCACTTGCGCGCCGGCGGCAACGGGGTCAGAGGGGGCGATGAGGCTCAGCGAGCCGTCGGAATTTTCAGCCGACAGTATCATGCCCTGCGACACGATGCCACGCAATTTGCGCGGAGGGAGATTGGCGATGAAACATACTTGGCGACCCACCAATTTCTCGGGTTCGGGATAATAGGCGGCGATGCCTGAGACGATGGTGCGAGGCTCGGCGGTGCCGTCGTCCAAGGTGAATTTGAGCAACTTGTCGGCCTTGGGCACCTTCTCGCAGGCGGTGACGGTAGCCACGCGGATGTCGCTGCGGCAGAAAGTGTCAAAGTCAACCTCGGCTTGTACCGGGGCGGGCTTCCATGCCTTGAGGCGGTTTTCCTCCTTGATGCGCTGCAGGCGCTCGATTTGAGCATCGATGGCGGCATCGTCGATTTTCTCAAAGAGGAGGTGAGCCTCGGCGAGTTTGGTGCCGGCAGGCACTATGGCATCACCGGCGAGCATGCTCCATTTCATATCGGCGATGCGCAGGTCGTCGGCGAGGGTGTGAGCCATGAATGGCATGAACGGCTCGCAGGCGATGGCTATATTTGCGCAAATCTGCACCGCAGTGTTGAGGATGGTAGCCACGCGTGCCATATCGGTGCGCGACACCTTCCACGGCTCGGTCTCTTGCAGGTAGCGGTTGCCGATGCGGGCGATTTCCATCGCTTGTCGCAGACCCTCGCGGAAGTGGAAGGCCTCGATGGCTTCGGCGAGCGCCTCGGTGGCTGCCTTAATCTCGGCGAGCGCTGCGGTATCTACCTCGGCGAGGGCGCCGGCTGCCGGCACTTCGCCGCCGAAGTATTTGTGGGTGAGCACCATTACGCGGTTGACAAAGTTGCCGAGGATGGCTACAAGTTCGTTGTTATTGCGAGCCTGGAAGTCCTTCCAGGTGAAGTCGTTATCCTTGGTTTCGGGGGCATTGGCAGTGAGCACATAGCGCAGCACGTCCTGCTTGCCGGGGAAGTCGCGCAGGTATTCGTGCAACCACACCGCCCAGTTGCGCGAGGTTGATATTTTGTCGCCCTCGAGGTTGAGGAACTCGTTGGCGGGCACATTGTCGGGCAACTGATAGTTGTCGCCATATGCCATGAGCATTGCCGGGAAGACGATGCAGTGGAATACGATATTGTCCTTGCCGATGAAGTGAATGAGGCGAGTGTCGTCGCTCTTCCACCACTCCT
>JBJEDD010000178.1:0-10393 GCA_051871715.1 Muribaculaceae bacterium
TGCCACGCAACTACTTGGGATGTCTCGTCATTCAGGACGATGTTGACACCTTCGGCGCCGAAAGTCACTTTCCTGACGGTGCTCAGATCGACTGTCGCTACCTCGGTCTCCTCCGGGCTACTTACCACTAAGGACACCTCTGCGGTGGCTGTCACTCCGAGTGCCAATCCCAATGCTGTCAGAATAATACTCTTTTTGTTCATAAGCATAGCGGAATTAAGGGGTTATTAATAATTGTTGCTTTTGTGTCTTTGTTGACGCCACAAATTTATAACATTTGTTTTGTTCCCGCAAATATTTTTTACGAATTTTTGTCATTATGTTACATTTTTGCTAATTCCTCTTCCAAAATGGCGAATTATTTGAAAAAAACTGCCATTTTTTGTTAATTTGCCTAATACAAATTCTTTTTGTACCTTTGCGCGCAGTTAACAATATAAAAATGAAAGAGATTAAAATTTGTGTAATTGGCTTGGGCTATGTCGGTTTACCACTCGCCCGCCTTTTTTCAACAAAGTACCCGACTGTTGGCTTCGATATGAACCCCCGTCGCGTTGAGGCGCTGATGGCAGGCCACGATGCCACCCTCGAGGTCAGTGACGAACTATTGCAAGATGCCATCAACAATCACGGTTTCCGTTGCACCGCCAATATCGACGATATTCGCGACTGCAATTTCTATGTGGTGGCTGTTCCTACTCCCGTCGACATCAACAACAACCCCGACCTCACCCCGCTCTACGGCGCTTCCGAGACCGTCGGCAAGGTCATCGCCAAGGGCGATATCGTGGTGTATGAGTCAACTGTCTATCCCGGTGTCACCGAGGACGAGTGCCTCCCCGTGGTCGAGCGCGTCAGCGGCTTGAAGTTCAATGTTGATTTCTTTGCCGGCTACTCGCCCGAGCGTATCAACCCCGGCGACAAATTGCACACTGTCGAGAAGATCAAGAAAGTCACATCAGGCTCTACTCCCGAGATTGGTAAGTTGGTCAACGATGTCTACTCCAGCGTCATCACCGCCGGTACACACCTCGCGCCCTCTATCAAGGTCGCCGAGGCTGCCAAGGTCATCGAGAACTCCCAGCGCGACATCAACATCGCATTCGTCAACGAATTGTCCAAGATTTTCACCCTCATGGGCATAGACACCACCGATGTGCTCGACGCTGCCTCGACCAAGTGGAACTTCTTGCCCTTCAAGCCCGGCTTGGTGGGTGGTCACTGCATCGGCGTTGACCCTTACTACCTCGCTCAGTGTGCCCAGCGTTACGGCTACAACCCCGAGATTATCCTCGCCGGTCGCCGCATGAACGATGGCATGGGCGCTTACGTTGCCGACCGCGTCATCAAGTTGATGCTCCGCAAGGGTATCCAAGTGCTCGGCAGCAATATCCTCGTGCTTGGCTTCACATTCAAGGAGAACTGCCCCGATGTGCGCAATACCAAGGTAGTCGACATCGTCAAGGCTCTCAACCAGTACGACCTCAACATCACAATCTACGACCCCTGGGCTAATCCCGAGGCTGTCAAGCGTGAATATGGTCTCGAAGTGACTAACACCCTCCCTGCCGGCAAGTATGATGCTTGCATCGCTGCCGTCGCTCACAAGGAGTTTGAGTCGCTCGATATCACCGGTTTGTTGGCTCAGAAGAGCGTGGTATTTGACGTCAAGTCAACTCGTCCGCGCAACGAGGTCGACGCTCGTCTTTAATACGATTAATCTATCAATTCATCGGCACTATAGTCTCGCGAGGCTGTGGTGCCGATAATTTTATCCCACAACATCGGCGAGATGCCGTTGCCCGGGCGTTTAACGGTGATATTCTCCTCGGTGAGGACTTCCCCGGCGCGTATGTCGCGCGCTGCCACTATCGACTTGCGTGCCACGGCGATATTGGGACGCTCGGCTTCGGCGACCTCCTTGACTCCCGTGCCCAGGGCTTGCTCGACGATGCGCACAGCGCTCACCATGGCGGCGAGTTCATCGGGCTCGAGCGATGCGCGGTGGTCGGGTCCGGGTAGGTTGCGGTCGAGGGTGAAGTGCTTCTCGATGACGCGAGCACCGCGTGCCGCCGCCGCTATCGGGATGGTGATACCCACAGTGTGGTCGCTGTAGCCCACACCGCCACAACCTATGGCGCGCAAGGCGTCCATGGCGCGCAAATTCACCGCCTCGGCGGGCGTGGGGTACTGTGTGGTGCAGTGTAGCAATATGATATCTTCACGCGCGATGCCTCCGCTAACCAGTATTTCCACTGCCGTCGCCACTTCATCGAGGGTCGACATTCCGGTCGAGAGTATGACGCGCCCGCCCTTCGATGCTATCTTGCGCAGGTAGGGTAGGTTGGTGATTTCGCCCGACGGTATCTTCCAATAATCCATCTTCAACTCATCGAGACAGTCTATTGACACCAAGTCAAACGGCGTGCTCATAAATCCGATACCCACTTCGTCGCAGATAGCCTTGAGGCGCGAGTAGTCGCTCAGCGGCAGGTGGATGGCTTTGCACATCTCCAATTGCGACTCGCCGGCACCGGTGGTCTCTTTCTGATACTCGGCTTTCGGGGCGAATGTCGAGATTACCAACTCGGGCACCGCGGTTTGGAATTTCACATAGTCGGCTCCGGCTTTTTTTGCCTCGATAATCATCTGCCGAGCCATGTCGAAGTTGCCATTGTGATTGACTCCGGCTTCTGCTATTATAATAATGTGTGTATCGTTCATGAGTTTTATTATTTATTCGGGAAAAAGACCACTTCGGCGGGATAGCGCGCGATTTCAACCCCCGGTGTCCATTCGGGCTTCGTTACGGGCATGCCCAGGGCTTGGCGGATAATCAGCCCGGGAATGTCGGCACCGGCAGCAACGCTGCACACTGCTCCGCCACCCAATCGCGGATTGATTTCCATCAGCAAGAGTCGCCCGTCGTCGAGGTCTTCAATAAATTGCACAGTGATGGCGCCACGCAAGCCTATGGCATTAATGGCTCGTGCCGACAAGTCTTGTAGCGCCAGGTTGTTAATGGTGATGGTCTTGGTGACTTCTCCGCCGGCTACCTGCAAGCGCACACGTGGACAGGCAACCAGCACCTCGCCGGTGGTGACATCGGCGTAGCAGTCAACAGTGTATTCGCGGCGGTTATCTATACGTTCCTGGATGAGATATTCGCTTGATTTACCGACGATTGTGTCGAGCTCTTGCAGGGAGTGTATTTCGACTATACCCTTGGATGCCGAGCCGCGACGTGGCTTGGCGATAAGCCTCAGCGACGGCATGCCCTCGCTGTATGTAGTGGGGATGGGCAAGCCTGCGTCGGCAAAAATCCGGGCGGCTCGCACCTTGTCAAACATAGCCTCGGCACTCTCGGGTGTGCCACACGGTACAAAGGCGACATCGGCAAGCCGTGCCGCCACTGCCACTGCTCCGTCGACAAAGGGGATTACAGCATCGATGTGATGCTCGGTGATGATGCCTCGCAAGTGTGCATCTACCGCAGGGTCTGCCCAGCGCAGTCCCTCGATGACCGTGGCTTCGCATGCTATCGCCTCGTGCTCCGACATCTCATAACTGTAGATATTGCACTGCAAGCCCATCGCCTGTGCCGCGCTCTTGAACTTGCGTGCCATCGACACTCGTTTGGCGCCTCCCAAAAAGAGCAAATTGAAGTCGCGACGTCTCATCGGTTATATATTTCGGTCTTATACTTGCGTATATTCTCGGGATTGACAAACCACTCTGCCGTGGCTCGCAATCCTTCTTCCAAACTTACTTGCGGTCGCCAATCGGTGAGGCTGGTGATGAGCCTGTTGTCGCCACACAGGCGACGCACCTCCGACTTGGACGGGCGCAGGCGCTCCGGGTCCACCACAAAGTCCACCTCGCGCCCCATGATGCGAGCGATGGTACCAAGGGTGTCTGCCATGGATATCTCCGTGCCCGAGGCTATGTTGATGTCGCGTCCCTCAATACCATCAGCCTGTGCCAATGCGATGAAGCCACGGCATGTGTCGGCTACATAGTTGAAGTCGCGGGTCGGGCTCAAATCACCCACCTTGATTGTGGTATGTCCGGTGGCTATTTGCGAGATGATTGTCGGGATGATGGCGCGTGCGCTTTGGCGCGGTCCATAGGTGTTGAACGGGCGGGCTATCACCACCGGCAGGTCAAAGGCATTGTAAAAACTCAGCGCTATGGCATCCGCTCCGATTTTCGTAGCAGAGTAGGGCGATTGCGGCTGGCGCGGATGGGTCTCCGGAATGGGCACTTGCAGGGCGGTGCCATACACCTCGCTGGTCGAGGTCACGATGATGCGCTCAACACCCGCTGCTCGTGCCGCTTGGCACATATTTAGCGTGCCACGGATATTGGTGTCTACATAACTGTCCGGCGCTACATAACTGTAGGGTATGGCAATCAATGCCGCCAAGTGGAATACCGTGCCGCAGCCCTCGACAAATGTGCGGCAGAATTCTCCGTCGCGCACATCGCCGCACACTATCTCCAAGCGTCCGTCCCGGTGTGTGGCGGCTACGTCCTCGAGCCACCCCCAGTTGTTGAACGAATTGTATTGCGCCAAGGCGCGTACTCTATAGCCGGCGGCGAGCAGATGCTCCACCAAGTGCGAGCCGATGAAGCCATCGGCGCCCGTCACCGCAACAGGTTTATTCTGATTTATCATTGTCGTTTACCAAGTTTTGTGCAATTTATATACGCATCGAGCGCCATCGGGCGCTGTCCATGTCCAAGTCATATCGTCGCCCTTGAGTGTGCAATCCATCGTCATAACCTCGGTGGAGGTCATCCCGAGCCACTCGGGAGCCGCATAGATGCCGCTGCCCGTGGGCGTGTTGTCATCGTGATGGGTGAAGTCGAGGCGCATGGTCTTGGCATCGGGCTGCTCCCACGAGCCAAACCGCGACCAATTGGTGCCGTAGTCATCTACAGTGAGCACGGCATTCACCACAGAATTCTGAAAACTGAATGTCGCCCCGCCTCTGATTTCTACCTGTGCTCCGTCGCGCTCATACGAGTCAACACGCCAGGTGCCGAAGAGGTCTCCGATATTTCCATCGTTCTGGCAACCACCACATATCATCAGTGTCGCGATTGCTACTATATATAATAATGTGTGCTTCATTTTTTACGTTTATTAAGAGATAAGTTGCCCGAATACGTGATGCCCACCATGGCACCGAAGGAGTCGCCGCGCAATCGTCCGGCATCGAAGGCTACTCGTGCATTGATTTTGAGCCCCTCGGCAAGGCTGTGAGCATCCCATCCTGCCGACACCATCATTGAGTTGTCGATGAGGGCGTGGGTCGCCGGGATACGTCCGCTACCCCATGCTTCTTGCCAACTGTATTTCACCGAATACTCCCAGTCGGTGGCGAGGTAGCCGCGTACCGCCACATGGATACCGCGAGCGCGGTTGTGGGCATACATCGGGTAGCCGTTGAGGTTGTATAGCGGCGATACCAAGAAGGGTGTGCCTATCGACATGCCGTAGTTGCTGAACGCGCCGAATACCTCATTATTATAATAGTCGTCTCCTCCGGTTGCCTCGCCGGTCAATGTGGTGCCGGGCATATCACCGGGTGCCCAGTGGATGGCTCCACTATGATTGGTGAAGTCGAGGTATTCAATAGCGGCACCGGTGATGATACCGCGCTTCGTGGTGTTATAATACAAGCCGTAGAGACCATCCCAGCCGTTGCGTCGCCCGATACCCGAGCCATCTTCCCACGGCCATTGGAATGCAAATGACACCTCTCGGCTATCATCTATACGATAGCGCGCCTTGAAGTCCCACGACCCCAGGCTGTTTCCCTCGTAGAAGCCATCGCTCCCGGTTCCCTGGGTGGGAAAGAACATCTTGAAAACATCTTTCACTCTGAAGCCGCGCACCTCGCTTGATGTGACCACTCCATCTACATACTTCATGGTGGAGCCGGCAAATTGTCCTGCCGTCTGCATACCTACGGTGATGCTCAGCGGTTGGGTGGGCTTGGTGCGGAAGTAGCAGCGCTTGTAGGTATACCACAAGTCCGAGGTCCACACCGACCGGTAATGATTGAATTGATCGTGGTTGAAACCATCGTCCTGCATCATCCCATACTCTACCACACCCTGTATCTGCACCCATCCGTTGGTGAAGGGTATATCTTGAAAGTCTATAAAGCCTACTTCGGCTCCCGGTACGCCTCGCGCGTTGGATGAGCGCGTGAGGTCGCCCGACGACAGTGTCTCATCGAGCAATGCCGAGTGTGGGTCTTTCTGTCCCACACGCAAGAACACTCCGCGATATTTCACCTCGCCGTAGAGTTGTTGTATCCACAGCGCCGAGGGACGATTGCTCACCGTGCTCCAGGTCCCGGCAGTATATCGCGCATAGTCGGTCGCTCCTTGGTAGCCGGCAATCACCTCGGCTCCCGCGCCCCACGACCACCGCCGTGTGGTGTCCATCGGCACGATGCCTCGCAAATCGAGCATGGCTCCCATGTCGCGTGTCGTGCGTCCATTGTTGAGCGAACCTATGAAATATGGCGCAAAGTCGCCGCTGGAACCCCAGCCGACTACCTCTGCCGCATAATCTACCGTCTGCGCTTCGCTCACTTGCGCTCCGGCTGTTAGCAGCGTTATTGCTAATAATTTGCTTATTCTTTTCATAACTCTGCAAAATTAGAAAAAATGTCGCGGATTTTCGCTAATTTTGCATTCAAAATTTGTTTCTAATGGAAAGTTTACCCCAAGACCCCATGATGTTGCTATGCGTGATTAATACAAAATTGCGCGATGAATATGCCTCGCTCGATGATTTGTGCGAGGATTTGGACATCCCTCGAGCCGAGTTGGAGGCGCGTCTCCACGATGCCGGATTTGATTACCAACCTCAAGCCAACCGTTTTGTATGAGCGCTGATTATCTCAATCAGTTGAACGACCAACAACGCGATGCCGTCGAGTATCTCGACGGCCCGCAATTGGTGATTGCCGGTGCCGGCTCGGGCAAGACGCGCGTACTTACCTACAAAATCGTGCACCTCCTCGCCCGTGGCTACGAGCCTTCTCGCATCATGGCGCTCACATTCACCAACAAGGCGGCGCGCGAGATGAAGGAGCGCATCGATGCCATCGCCGGCAACGGTATCTCGCGCCGTATCTGGATGGGGACTTTCCACAGCATTTTCTCCCGTATCCTTCGCCAAAATAGCGACAAAATCGGCTACACATCTAATTTCACAATTTACGATGCTGCCGACTCGCGCTCCCTCATCAAGAACATCATCAAGGATATGGGGCTCGACGAAAAGTGGTACAAGCCTGCTACAGTCCAGAATGCTATCTCTTGGGCTAAAAACTCGCTCGTCTCGCCCACCGCTTATGGCGCCGACCGCCAACTCGTCAAGAGCGACACCTCTGCCGGGCGCGGTCGCATAGTCGACATTTATCAAACATATATGATGCGCTGTCGCCTTGCCGATGCAATGGACTTCGACGACCTCCTTTACTACACCGCTTTCCTCTTCCGCGACAACCCCGGCATTTTGGGGCATTACCGCGAGTTTTTCCGCTATTTCCTCGTCGACGAGTTCCAAGATACCAACTTTGCCCAAAATGTCATCGTCAGCCAGTTGGCTATGCCTGCCGGCAACGTCTGCGTCGTCGGCGACGATGCGCAGAGCATTTACTCGTTCCGTGGTGCCAATATCAACAATATCCTTGATATGGAGCGCACTTATCCCGGCTTGAAGGTGTTCAAGTTGGAGCAAAATTACCGCTCGACGCGCAATATCACCAACGCTTCCAATAGCCTTATCGCTCACAACAATCGCCGTATGCACAAGGAGGTATTCTCCACCGGCGACATCGGTGAGCCGGTCGAGGTGCAAGCCGGGCACAGCGACTACGACGAGGCTGGATTGGTCGCCTCGCGCATCGTGACTCGGCGTGCCGCCACCGGCGACTCTTTCAACGAGTTCGCCATCCTATATCGCACAAATGCCCAGTCGCGTGTGCTCGAGGAGGCGCTACGCCGCCGCGACATCCCTTATCGCATCTATGGCGGTCAAGTCTTCTACCAGCGCAAGGAGGTCAAGGACGCCGTCGCTTACATGCGCCTATCGGTAAATCCCCACGACGACGAGGCTCTGCGACGTGTCATCAATGTCCCGGCTCGTGGCATCGGCAAGACTACCCTCGACAAGGTCGTCGCTGCCGCTATGTCGGCTAATATCAGCATTTGGGACGTCCTTACCGACCTCCCCAATCATGATGTCAATGTCAACTCGGGTACCGCCACCAAATTGAAGAAATTTGTCGAGATGATTCAATGCTTCATTGGTGCGGCTCACAATCTCAATGCCGAGGAACTCACCACTCTCATTCTCAACGTCTCCGGGCTCTTCGCTATGTATCGCTCCGACTCTACGCCCGAGAATGTCTCAAAATATGAAAACCTCGAGGAGTTGGTCAACGGTGCTCACAGTTTCGTCGAAGACCACCTCGAGGAGGGCGATACCGAGCACCTCTCGATGGCTGACTTCCTCACTGAGGTTTCCCTCGCTACCGATATGGACGAGGCTGACGACCCCGATGCCGAGCGCGTCACTCTCATGACTATCCACGCTTCCAAGGGCTTGGAATTTGCCAACGTCTTTGTTGTCGGTGTCGAGGAGGACTTGCTCCCCTCGTCGTTGAGCCACGACTCCGAGGCGGCTGTCGAGGAGGAGCGACGCCTCTTTTATGTCGCTATGACGCGTGCCAAGAAGTTCTGCATGCTCTCTTATGCCCTCTCGAGATACCTCAACGGGCAGACTATGCTCTGCCGTCCCTCGCGCTTCTTCGGCGATATTGACGACAAGTTCCTTAAATACAGTTATGGCGCCGAGCGCACTCCGTTCATCATCCCCAAGCGCCCGCAACAAGCATCTTCTTATGCCGCCTCGCGCTCTACTTTTACACCGCCGGCTCCTATCAAGTCGGCTACTCCCGCTCCTTCGCCTGCCGACTTTGCTGTCCATCCCGCCTCTCATCTCAATGTGGGTATGGATATCGTTCATCCCAAGTTTGGCAAAGGCTCGATTGTCTCCATGGGCGATGAGGGTATGGGCGACTTCATCATCGTCGATTTTGCCGGCGAACAACGCAAGTTATTGTTAAAATATGCTAAATTCAGAATTTTATGATTGTTAACAATATACCCACCCCGGCGTTCGTGGTCTATGACGAACGTATCCGCCATAATCTTGACCTCATCACCGATGTCGAGCGTCGTGCCGGTGTCGAAATCATCATGGCTTTCAAGGCAAATGCTCTGTGGCGCACTTTTGATATCTTCCGCGAGTATGGGCGCAAGTGCACCGCCAGTTCGCTCAACGAGTTGCGACTCGGTTGCGAGGAACTCGGCTGCAAGGTTCACACTTACTGCCCGGCATATACCGATGACACTATCGACGAATATCTCCGCGGTAGTTCGCACATTACATTTAATTCCCTCGGGCAGTGGAGCCGCTTTGCCTCCTGTGTCAACGCTTTCAATGCCGCCGGTGGCTGTGTCTCTCCGGGCTTGCGTGTCAATCCCCATTGCTCTGTCATTGAGACCGATATCTACAATCCCGCCATGCCGGGCTCGCGCTTCGGTGTCAGTGCCGACCAACTCGCCGACGGCTTGCCTGACGGCATCGAGGGCTTGCACTTCCATGCCCTCTGCGAGTCTACCTCTTACGACTTGGCTAAGGTCCTCGAGGCTTTCGAGCGCCAATTCGGTCACCTCCTCCCCTCTGTCAAGTGGGTCAACATGGGCGGCGGTCACCTCATGACGCGCAGTGGCTACGACATTGACCACCTCGTGACCCTCCTCAAGGATTTTCGTAGCCGATATCCTTGGCTCAAAGTCATCTTGGAGCCGGGCAGCGCCTTCACCTGGCGCACCGGCGACCTCATCACTTCAGTGGTCGATGTCGTTACCAACGATGGCATCTCCACGGCTATCATCGATGCTTCGTTCACCTGCCACATGCCCGACACTCTCGAGATGCCTTACAAACCGCTCATCACCGAGAGCCTCGGTGAGGACCCCGTACCGGGTGCCCCCACTTATCGCCTCGGGGGCAACTCCTGCCTCAGTGGCGACTTCAAGGGCGATTGGAGTTTCGACAAGCCGCTACGCATCGGCGACCGCCTCACCCTCGAGGATATGAACCACTATACCACCGTCAAGACTCACATGTTCAACGGCATTCAACATCCATCGATTTGGCGCGTCGCTCCCGATGGCGAGGCTACTCTCCTCCGCGAATTTACATATAATGATTACAAATCCCGCATGAGTTGATTATGAAGTTCTCGGTCATTATTCCGGTATACAACCGTCCCGACGAGGTCGCCGAACTCCT
>JBJEDD010000178.1:10493-11876 GCA_051871715.1 Muribaculaceae bacterium
AGCATTGACCGACAAGCCCTTGGATTGCTTCGGCGGTCCCGATGCCGCTCACGACTCATTCTCCGACAAGCAGAAAGCCATCAACTACTCCATGACTTCCTTCCTCACCACCGGTGGCATCCGCGGTGGTAAAATCAGCCTCGAAAAATTTGTCCCGCGAACATTCAACATGGGCTTCTCTCGCGCTGTATATGAGCGAGTAGGGGGCTTCCGCGAGATGTTCTCCGAGGATATTGATATGAGTACTCGCATACGGCAAGCAGGCTTCTCTATCGGACTCCTCCAAAACCCCGTGTGGCACAAGCGCCGTGTCGACTTCCGCAAATTCTTCCGTCAGGTATATGTCTTCGGCATGTCGCGCATCACTCTCCACCTCCTTTATCCCGGCTCGCTCAAGGTCGTCCACCTCTTGCCTGCTGTTTTTGTCATCGGAGTCATCGCCTTGCTCGCTCTTGGCTTCATCTGCCCTTGGTGCTGGGCTTTGCTCGCCCTCTACTTCGTAGCGGTGTCCTTCGGCGCACTTATGGCTACTCATAGCCTCAAAATAGCCTTACTCGCTGTCCCTGCGGCTATTATCCAACTCGGCGGTTATGGCTTGGGATTTATCAAAGCCTTCACTCTCAAAATTTTGCTCCGCCGCGGCCGCGATGTCAACGAGGAAATTCAACTCCGCAAAGGAAAATAATATGGAAGACTCTCAATCATCCTCATTCCTTATCAAGGATATGGTGCAGGAGGAGCGCCCTCGCGAAAAGGCGCTGCAATATGGCATCAAAACCCTCACTACCACCGAGCTGATGGCTATCATCTTCTCCACCGGGGTCAGTGGCAAGTCGGTCATTCAACTCAGCAACGAAATCCTCGCCGATGCCGACGGACACCTCTCCAAGGTAGCGCGCATGAGCGTCGCTGAGTTACTCCGCCGCTACAAAGGTATCGGCAAAGCTAAGGCGCTCTCCCTGCTCGCCGCCCTGGAATTGGGCTCCCGTGCCGGTGCCGATGCCCGCGCTATCGACGACCCCATTATTCGACAGAGCGCCGACGCTTACGAAATCCTTCGCGAAAAAATGGAGCGCCTCCCTCACGAGGAGTTCTGGGTGATGATGCTCTCCCGTTCAAATAGGGTTATTAAATGCGTCAATGTCTCGCGTGGCGGTCTCGCCGCCACTGCCGTGGACGTCAAGGTCATCCTAAAGCAAGCCATCGATTGCTATGCCTCATCGATGATTTTGGCTCACAATCACCCCTCGGGCAATCTCACTCCCAGCGGTCCCGACGACTCTATCACTGACCGTATCGTCCAAGCCGCAAAACTCCTCGAAATGAAGGTCCTCGACCACCTCATCATCGCCGACTCCGGCTATTACTCCTACCAAGATAACG
>JBJEDD010000178.1:11976-33161 GCA_051871715.1 Muribaculaceae bacterium
AACACCATGAAAAAACTATCTACTTTACTGCTCGCACTTTGTGCATCTGCATTGCCGGTCGTGGCTGAAGCGCCTCGCACCGTGATTGTTAACCCTGGTGAAGATGCCACCACTTCGGTGCGTATCAATTGGCACAGCGACCTCGACGGTGCCGACACATTTTGTTTCTTCACCACTGCCGACGACTCCGAGTGGGCAAATGTTCAACGCATTGAACCCCTCCGCGAGCAATGCGATGTCTACGATGGCATGTACTCCAAGACTGCCACCGGCATTGACTATTACGAGGAAGCTCGCTTTATCCGCAATGTCGCCGCCATCGATGGCTTGACCCCAGGCACCAAATATATGTATCGCCTTGGTGAGACCGCCACCGGAGATATCCGTTATTTCTCTACAATCCCCGACGATGGCACCTGGACTGCTGCTATCATCTCCGACTTCCACTCTTATGCTCCTCTGCCCGCCCGCAAAAAAGCCGCTATGAATATGCTCACAATACTCCGTGAGGTCAATGGCGAGGACTTCGACATGATTTTGCATCTCGGCGACGTTGCCGCTTGGGGTGGCAGTTACTCCTTCTGGCGTGCCCTTTACGACGAGCCTTTCTTCCGCAACTATATGTGGGCTGGCGTCAACGGCAATCACGACAATATGGACCGCACAAATACCTACAACGGCAACCAATTCTTCAAATATGTCAACGCTAATCCCCTCAACGGATACTCCGGCGAGGAGGGCGTTTGCTATTACACCAAGCTCGGCGACCTCCTTCTTATCGCCCTCAATAGCGAGGCTATGCGCTCTGCCGAGGGTCTCATCGAAGCCCAAAATTGGGTCAAGGAGGTTATAGCCAACAATCCCTCCAAGTACACTGCCATCATGGAACACTATCAGTGGTTCTACGGCGAGCAAGGCAAGACTTCGCAATATTCGCGTTGGAATGAACTGTTCGATAAGTACGAGGTCGACTTCGCTCTTGGTGCTAACAACCACATCTACGTCTCTACCGACCCAGTGTATGAGGGCGCTGTCGTTGAGCCCGGCTATGGCACCGTTTATATCCAGACTCCCTCGTCCGATAATGAGCGTGGTGTTGCCATGAGCGATCTCACCTACAACGAAGACCTCATTAAATATCGCTGGACCGAGGGCGGCTCTACAATTGGCGCTCTCCTCATGAAGGTCACTCCCGACAACATCACCATCTCGCTCTACGACCGCAACGGCAACCTCAAGGACGAAAATATCATCGAGACTCATGTCCCCGGCGATTACCCTCCCGTGGTCGACGAGGTCAGTAATGACAAGCTCGATGCCGTAAGCCCTCGCACTCCTCTCGATATCACTTTCTCTCGCCGTATGGACCGTGCATCGGTTGAGGAAGCCCTCTCCATTGACAACGACGGCGTTGTCGCCCTCCAATGGCTCAACGACTATAAACTCCGTGTCGACCTCTCGCAACTCCTCCCCGAGCAGACCTACACCCTCACTATCGACGGCTCTATCGCTCGCAACTCGCAGACTCAGCAGTTCCTCGATGGTGACGGCGATGGCACCGAGGGCGGCAACTTCGTCCTCACTTTCACAATGATTCAGCCCGACGACCAAGCCCCTTTTGTCATTAACACCACTCCTGTAGCCGATGGCGAGGTGGTGTTCACCAATCGCCCTGTCATCGGTATCGAGTTTAACGAGGAAGTCATGTGGGACGAGGTAGCTAATGCCGATTTCGTCACCGTCACCGACCGCGACGGCAATGTCTATCCCGGCACTCTCAAGCACGACATCGTTGGCGAGCACTCGGTCCTCCAATTCTACTTCAATGAGGACCTCCCTCGCGACCGCGCCTTCCTCGTAACCGTTAATGAGGGTATCACTGACCTTAGCGGCAATGTCGCCGACGCTTTCTATTTCCGTTTCCTCTCGGAGTATCGCGCACTCTTATCGTATACCACAGCCCTCGACCTCAATACCCTCAGCGACTTCTGGAATCCCGACCAATCCGGCTCCTCCAAGGGCGTGATTTCGTCTCTCTCGGGCGTCAGCACCTCCTCTATGGCTTCGTCTACCGATCCCGCAAACACCGGTTCTATCAAAATGATTTACGCTTTTGACCCCGAAGCCACATCTTGGGTTATTCGTGAATACTATAGCAAGAGCAGCACTATGGTTATCGAGGATGTCAACTGCGTGGTATCCGCTTGGGTGTATGGCGACGCCAGCAACAACAGCCTGTGTATGCTCCTCCGTGCCAACGCCAAGGGCGGTGGATTGAAATATCGCGACCCCATGATTCCCATTGACTGGCGCGGCTGGCGACTTGTCACCTTTGATCTCGTCAATGACAACATTGCCGACTACACCGGCACCGACACTTTCACCACTGCCTGGCTCTTCGACTCATTCTATATCAAGCACGCAAATATTGACCCCGAACAGACCGAAGTCCCTTACCAAGAGTGGTCCGGAGTCCTATATTTCGACGAAATCGCTTATTCGCATTGGGATGACGAGAATTGCTCTCGCCAAGCCGCAGTCGAGGATATCACGCTTCCTTCTACGGGCATCATTGATGCAATCGCTCCCGCTCAAGGTGCGATCGCTCTGCGTGGCAACACCATCACTGTGACTGCAAGTGCCCCCGTAACCGATGTCTATGTCTACACCATCGCCGGCACTGTCGTCGCCCATGGCAATGCTCCCACACTTGATGTCGCTCACCTCCTCCCCGGTGCATACATCGTAGTCGCCCGCACCCCCACCGGCACCCTCACCTCTAAAGTCCTTAAACAATAACCAATAAACCCTAAACCAATAAACCATAAAAACGGCTGAGCCAATCGGCTCAGCCGTTTTTTACCTCGTTTTTGCACAAATTTGCTATGGAAATGCAAAAATATGATAAAAAATTGCCGATAAAATGATAAATTTTTGTACCTTTGCACTCCAACACAGTGATAGTTCAATTTAGTCTGTAAACAGATCGTATGAAGTTACTACAAGCAAAACTTGCTAAGTATACCGCCCCGCAGCAGGCTAAGGCTGCCGGCGTGTATCCTTATTTTAGGGCAATTTCTTCCGAACAGGACCCTGAAGTTATCATGAATGGTAAGAAGGTCCTCATGTTCGGCTCCAATTGTTATTCGGGTTTGGTCAATGACCCTCGCATCAAGGAAGCCGCTATCGAGGCTACCAAGAAATATGGCACCGGTTGTGCCGGCTCACCCTTCCTCAATGGTACTCTTGATATCCACAAGCAACTCGAAGCACGTATTGCCGAGTATATCGGCAAGGAAGATGTGATGATCTACTCCACCGGCTTCGAGGTCAATCTCGGTGTTGTTTCTTGCCTCACCGGTCGCGAGGACTATATCCTCTGGGATGAGCAGGACCACGCATCTATTATTGAGGGTCGTCGTCTCTCATTTTCGCAGCAATTCAAGTACAAGCACAACGACATGGAGTCGCTCGAGCAACAACTGCAGCGTTGCAAGCCCGATAAGGTGAAACTCATCGTCACCGATGGTGTATTCTCCATGGAAGGCGACGTCGCCAATGTTCCCGAAATCGTTCGTCTCGCCAAGCAGTACAATGCCGCCGTTATGGTCGACGAGGCTCACAGTATCGGCGTATTCGGCAAGGGCGGCCGCGGTACCTGCAACCACTTCGGTTGCACCGACGATGTCGACCTCATCATGGGTACTTTCTCCAAGTCCTTCGCTTCACTCGGCGGCTTCATCGCCACCGACAAGGAAATCACCAACTACCTCCGTCACCACTCTCGCTCATATATCTTCACCGCCAGCATCACCCCGGCTTCTACAGCCGCTGCTCTCAAGGCTATCGATATTATGATTGAGGAACCCTGGCGCCAGGAGCACCTTTGGGAACTCACCAACTACGCTCTCGAGGGCTTCCGCAACATGGGCATCGAGATTGGTAACACCTCTACTCCTATCATTCCTCTCTTCGTCCGCGACGACTACAAGACCTACCACATCACTCGCGACCTCCTCGAGGAGGGCATCTTTGTCAATCCCGTGGTTTCGCCTGCCGTCGCTCCCACCGACACCCTCATCCGCTTCAGCCTCATGGCTACTCACACCAAGGAGCAAGTCACCACTGCACTGGAGAAGATACAGAAGGTGTTCCGCAAATACGAGCTCATCAATTAAAAATATGCATTTTAAACTTGTGTGGGTAATGGGCGATGTGAATCGCCCATTACTTTTTCTCCTTTTTTTGTAATTTTTTGACACTTTCGGCGTCTCATGTATTAGAATTTTACGTTATTATTTCATGGAACATATTATTGAAGTTGAAAATGTAGGAAAAACTTTCGTGGGCCACGTCGCCCTCGACAATGTTTCGCTACAGGTGCCAACCGGCAAGGTTTACGGGCTCTTAGGTCCCAACGGCGCCGGCAAGACCACCCTTATCCGCATCATTAATCACATCACCGCCCCCGATAGCGGGCGCGTCCTCTTCGACGGTCACCAACTCACCGCCGCCGATGTCGCTCACATCGGCTATCTCCCCGAGGAGCGCGGTCTCTACAAAAAAATGACGGTCGGCGAGCAAGCCCTCTTCTTCGCCCGCCTCAAGGGCCTTAAGCGCGATGTCGCCCTCGATTCGCTCCACAAGTGGTTTGACCGTCTCGAAATTTCCTCGTGGTGGAACAAGAAGGTCGAGGAACTCTCCAAGGGTATGGCGCAGAAGGTCCAATTCATTGTCACCGTTCTCCACAATCCCAAGTTGCTCATCTTCGACGAGCCTTTCTCGGGCTTTGACCCCATCAACGCTGCCGTCCTCAAGCGCGAAATCCTTACTCTGCGCGACCAAGGCGCCACGGTCATCTTCTCCACTCACAATATGGAGTCGGTCGAGGAACTTTGCGACAACATCACTCTCATCAACAAGTCGCACAACATCCTCTCGGGCGAGGTGGGCGAGTTGCGCCAACGCTTCAGCGACAATCGCTACAGCCTCTCTTGCGCCCTCGATGAAGTCGATGCCCTGCGCACCGCCATTGCCGACAAGGTCAACGACCTCGCCATCGACCCGGCTAACGACCACGTCTCAGCCTCTTTCCGCCTCCGTAGTCCCGAGGACCTCCGCAACGTCCTCGCTGCCGCCAATAGCGCAGTCACTCTCTTCGGCTTCAACCGCATCCTCCCCTCGATGAACGATATTTTCATCCGCGCCGTCAACGACAATAATTCATCACCCGTAACACCTCCCGCACTATGAGCCGCAATCTCAATATAATCATCTCGCGCGAATACCTCTCTCGTGTCAAGCGCAAAAGTTTCATCATCTCCACCATCCTCATGCCAATCTTTATGGTCGGTATGATGGTCGCTCCGGTGCTCATCGCTCTCACTTCCACCCCCGAAAATCAACTTATTGCCGTTATCGACGACTCGGGTGCGGTTGCCAAGCGCCTCCAGAATACCGAGCAAGTCACTTTCTCGCCCGTTACCGGCGAATTGGCTGATTTCAAGGCCAATGAAGACTACGACGCTATCCTCACTATCAACCGCGACGTCGTCTCAAGCCCCAAAAATGCCGTTACCCTCTACACTCGCGGTGCTCCTTCAATACAGACCGAGTCTTTCGTCACCGGACAACTCGACAATATCGTCCGCGACTTGCGTATCCGCGAGTACAACATTGATAATCTCGACCAAATCCTCCGCGAAGTCGAGCCGAATATCGACCTCGCTACTTTCCGCATCGACAAGGAGGAGGAAGAGTCCACCTCGTCGGGGCTCTCCTATGGCTTGGGCATGTTCACCATGTTCATCCTCTACATGTTCATTATCCTCTACGGGCAGATGGTCATGACATCAATCATCGAGGAGAAAAACAACCGCGTACTCGAGTTGGTCGTCTCTTCCACCAAGCCTTTTGACCTCATGATGGGCAAGATTTTGGGTATCTGCTTTGTGGCTGTCACTCAGATTCTTATCTGGGCTATCCTTCTCATCGCCGCATCTATGTGGCTCATCCCCGCTATTACAGGCTCCAACGACCCCGAGATTGCTGCAGTCATCGGTCAACTCTCCAATCCTATGTTCTTGGTCAACATCTTCGGCTTCATGGTCCTCTTCCTCATCGGTGGCTACATGTTCTACTCTACAATTTATGCCGCCATCGGCTCGGCTGTCGACAATATCCAAGATGCATCTCAACTCTCCACTCTTGCCGTCATTCCCGTGATACTTGCGCTGGTCATCTCCATGGCTGTCGTTCAAGACCCCAATTCAACCCTCGCTTTCTGGGCTTCCATCATTCCATTCACTTCGCCAATGGTCATGATGGCGCGTCTGCCATTCGGTATTCCTCTGTGGCAGGAAGTCCTCTCGCTGGTTGTCCTCTACGCCGGATTTGTAGGTATGATTTGGGTCGCTGCCAAGATTTACCGCATCGGTATCTTCATGTACGGCAAGAAACCCACTATCAAGGACCTTATCAAGTGGACACGTTATAAATAATACTATTATGGCACGACAGACTACTGAACCGCGCTGGGTGTGCGTCAATACTTACAGCGACGCCTCAGCCGCTTACATCGACCGCGGTATGCTCGAATCAAACGGCATACCCACCACGCTCACCAATGAACTCATCTCGTCGGTCTATCCCATGACCGACACCTGGGCGGGCGTCGACCTTATGGTCCCCGTCGAGTTGCAGGCTCAAGCCCTCAAACTTATGGGCTTAGATGTCAAATAGATTCTGTCTCCAATCCCCGCAGTGTTAATGATGGTTAAAGGTATTGCACGTTCCATTTAAAGTCCGTACCTTTGCACTCAGAAAACATCGCGGGGTAGAGCAGTGGTAGCTCACTGGGCTCATAACCCAGAGGTCGTAGGTTCAAATCCTGCCCCCGCCACTCAACAACTACGGGTTGCATCTCACACGATGCAACCCGTTCCTTTTTATTCCTTATTTCCAATTAGTCCTCACTTGGTCGCTTTCAGGGCGGGTAGGTGGCGCAGGGCGGTGTGGTAGGTGAAGAGTCCGACGCCCACTGTGAGGATAGCGGCAAGCGAGCCGGTGATGAGCGACGGCGTCTCGATGATGGTGGCAAATGCGCCCAAGTGCAAGCCGCTGATGAGCGATGCGATGGTGCCGGCTACGTCTATGTGGGTCAGGGCTATGGTGGAGCCGATGCCCACGGCGATGCCACATACAAAGGCTATCACCATGGCTAAGTGCGACCGACGCACGTCGGCTTTGGTGAGTTCCTTCACCATATCCACTGCGTCCATTTGGCGCTGAAGTCGTTCCATGAAGTCCTCGCCCGAGGGCATCTGTGGCTTGAAGTTGTCAAATAGTGCTTGCAATTTATCTTCTTCGTTCATAGTGTGTTAGGCTGATAAGAGGGTTCGTAGATGTTGGCGTCCGCGCGAGAGTTGTTGCTTGATAGCGTTCTCGTTTTGGTTGACGATATCGGCTATTTCCTTGATGGCATAGCCTTGGATATAGAAGAGAAGGATAGCGGCTCGTTCGTGCTCGGGAAGTTTGGCAAGGGCTGCATAGAGGTCTTGGTATTTGAAGGCATCGTCCGACGCACTTTCGGCGGCAATGTTGACAGCGGCTTCTTCGTCGGCATTTTCGCGGCGGCAGCGGCGCTTGTCGAGAAAGGTGTTATAGGCGATGCGATTGAGCCATGAGGCAAATTTGTCCACCTCCTTCAGCGAGTCCATCGACAGGTATGCCTTGATGCAGGCATCCTGTGCGATGTCGTCGGCAAGAGCGGCATCTCCGCAACACAAGGCACAGAGAAACCGCCTCAGCGGCTCTCGGTGTCGTGTGACGAGGTTGACAAATGTAGTGCGGTCCATCAGGCGTTTTCTTCGGTGTTGTTATTCTTTTGTTGCGACTCGGCAAGTTGCTTGCGCTGCAGGAAGAACACTACCATATTGCTGATACCCAGCCCGT
Source organism: Muribaculaceae bacterium (assembly GCA_051871715.1). GTDB lineage: Bacteria > Bacteroidota > Bacteroidia > Bacteroidales > Muribaculaceae > CAG-873. Next base: position 19,930 of record JBJEDD010000178.1, read on the forward strand.
AGAATACTATGTCGAGTACTAACATTCCTTGGTTGCCCAGTCCGTAGACGTCAAAGATGATGAAGAATGTGATGGCGACTGCGAGTATCGAGAAGAGCACGCCGCGCAGCAATCGGCTCTGGAGTTTTTCTTGCGGGGTCTTCTCCTTGTCCGAGTAGGACTTGAGGATGTTATTGATGTCGATGTCCGGGTTGTTCTTGAGGGCTTCAATCACTACTTGCGAGCGTTGGCGGTCTTTGTTGACGCCTGCGCGGGATACCAACCACACGATGCTGACCGGAAGAACTACACATACAAAGATAGGAACTAATGTACCAATGAGGGTTTCTGATAATACTGCTGACATTGTTTTTAATTTTTTGAGGGTTATACAATTAATAAATCTTTTTTCTTGTTTTGTTTAGCCCCGTTGTAGGAGCGTTACACCATTAAGACGATGGCACTTGAAAAAAGGTGACCGAAACCCTCAATTTTTTTTTAAAAAAAACAGGCGCACCCCCACAGGAGTACGCCTGCTTATGTTATTTCGCTTAATCCAATTTGTGTATAATCAAGCCCGAGCGCAGTTTGGGCTCAAACCATGTGGTCTTGGGTGGCATGATGTTGCCGGTATCGGCGATGTTCATCAATTGGTCCATCGACACGGGGTAGAGTGCGAGGGCGACAGCCATCTCGCCGGAGTCAACACGGCGCTGCAACTCGCCCAAGCCGCGGATACCGCCTACGAAGTCGATGCGCTTGTCGCTGCGCAAGTCGGTGATACCCAGGATGTCGCGCAAGATGAGGTCACTCGAGATGGTCACGTCGAGCACCCCGATGGGGTCGGAGTTGTCATAGGTGCCTGCATGGGCTGTCAACGAGTACCACTTGCCGCCGAGGTAAAGCGCAAAGTTGTGCAAGCCGCTCGGGTGATATATCTCTGTGCCACAGTCCACTACGTCGAAGTTGACGCTCAACTTGGCGAGGAATTCCTCGGGGCTCAAGCCGTTGAGGTCCTTGACCACGCGGTTGTAGTCAATGATTTTGAGGTGCGATGCCGGGAATGCCACAGCGAGGAAGTAGTTGTACTCCTCATTGCCGGTGTGGTTGGGATTGAGGCGTGCCTTCTCGGCGCCTACCAATGCGGCTGCCGCGGTGCGGTGGTGTCCGTCAGCAATATAGAGGTAGGGGATAGCGGCAAATTCCTTGGTGATGGTGGCGATGGTCTCGGGGTCATCAACTACCCACAGGGTGTGACCGAAGCCGTCGTCTGCAACAAAGTCATACTCGGGAGTGCCGGCGGTCACGCGGTCGATAACTTCTTGCAGCACCTTGTTGTCAGGGAAAGCAAAGAATACAGGCTCGATGTTGGCGTTCTGCACGCGCACATGCTTCATGCGGTCTTCTTCCTTGTCGCGGCGAGTGAGTTCGTGCTTGCGGATGACGCCGTTGAGGTAGTCATCGACATTGGCGGCAATCACTATGCCATACTGGATGTGCTCGCCCATGCGCTGAGCATATATATAATAGTGCTCCTCGCTGTCCTGCACCAGCCAGCCCTTGGCTTGGAAGTCCTTGAAATTCTCGACTGCCTTGTCATATACGCGCGGGTCGTGCTCGTCGGTGCCCGGCTCAAAGTCGATTTCGGGCTTGATGATGTGATAGAGCGAGCGAGGATTACCTTGGGCTTCGATGCGTGCTTCTTCGCTGTTGAGTACGTCGTAGGGGCGCGATGCCACTTCGGCACACAATGCCTGTGGCGGACGTATTCCCTTGAATGGTTTTACTTTTGCCATAATTGGTTTTAGTGTTAGGTAGTAGATATTAGGATAATTCGATGGTCTGGGTGCGGTCGGGACCTACCGATACGATGGTTACCGGCACACCTAATTCCTTCTCGATGAAGGCAATGTAGTTCTTGAATGCCTCCGGGAATTGCTCGGGCGAGGTGGCTTGTGTGAGGTCGCAATTCCACCCGGGGAGTTCCTCAAATAGCGGGGTTGGCTCGTTGCCCGGGGTGTCGAGCGAGAAGGGGAAGTCGCGAGTGACTGTCTCGCCGATGCGATAGGCGGTGCAAGCCTTGATGGTCGCGAAGGAGTCGAGCACGTCGCTCTTCATCATAATGAGGCGAGTGACACCGTTAATCATCACAGCGTAGCGCAGAGCAACCAAGTCGATCCAGCCGCAGCGACGTTCGCGACCGGTGACAGCCCCATATTCGTGACCTATGTCGCGCATACGCTTGCCGTCCTCGTCAAAGAGTTCGGTCGGGAAGGGCCCGCTACCCACGCGGGTGCAGTAAGCCTTGAAGATACCATAGACATCGCCTACACGTCCCGGGGCGATGCCCAGTCCGGTGCATGCTCCGGCAGCCACGGTATTGGAGGAGGTCACAAAGGGATAGGAGCCGAAGTCCACATCGAGCATTGTGCCTTGAGCACCCTCGCATAGCACCTTCTTGCCATCGGCAAGGGCGCGGTTGATATAGTGCTCGGTGTCGATTATATCGTAGGTGAGCAAGTATGCCACGGCTTCTTTCCATGTGGTTATCAGCGAGTTGAGTTGCTCGGTGTCAACGCTGCTACCGAGAGCCTTGATGGTATCGATATGGCGGGCTGTGGCGGCTGCAAGGCGCTCGTCGAAGTCTGCCGCCTCCAAGTCGCCCACGCGAAGGCCGTTGCGCGAAATCTTGTCGGTGTATGTGGGTCCGATACCCTTGCCGGTGGTGCCGATTTTGCCCTTGCCCTTGGCTGCCTCATTGGCGGCATCAAGCAAGCGGTGAGTAGGGAGGATGAGGTGTGCCTTGCGCGACACCTTGAGCACACGGTGTAGGTCAAGACCGGTGGCTTCCAGGTCCTTGGCTTCGCCGGCAAAGAGTACCGGGTCCAGTACCACGCCGTTGCCGATTATATTAATGTTGCCTTGAAAGACGCCCGAAGGTATGGAGCGTAACACCACCTTGTGTCCGTCAAACTCAAGGGTGTGACCCGCATTGGGACCGCCCTGAAAGCGAGCCACGATATCATAGCGCGGTGTGAGCACGTCTACTACTTTTCCCTTTCCTTCGTCGCCCCATTGCAGGCCTAAGAGGATATCAACTTTCATCGTTTCTGTTTATTTAGTTGTATTGGATTTAGTTTTTGCTTTCTTGTTGGCGGCGCTTTGCTTGCGCAGGCAGGCATTGCACAGTCCGTAAATATTGAGCGAATAGTCGTCGGGGGTGAAGCCTGTCCATCGACGAGCGGCTATTGAGCGTGTCAATTCGCTGTCGCGCACCTGTTTGACCTTGCCACAGCCGGTACACATAAGGTGCACATGGTGCACACCACCCGACACATTGATCCGCTCGTAGCAGAATTTTTGGCGATCAATAATGAAACGACGCAGGATGCCACATTCGTGCAGCAAATCAAGAGTCGAATATACCGTGGGCGGCGATACGTGGTAACTATCACGGTACAATGCCTCCATAATGTCCTCGGCTGTAAACTGCGCTTGCATGCTCTCAATAATGTTGAGAATTCGGTGGCGCTCCTGTGTGCAACGCTTTTGGCGTGTCCGCAGGAACTCGTCAAATTTTTCTTTCAGTGATGAGTCGGCTCGTTGCTGTTTCATTATAGAATTGTATCGCGCTTTGTTGTCTTTGTTTTCAGTGCAAACTTACTAAATTTTTCTAACATACGGGCAATGAAAACGGACAAAACGGCTTACAATAGGTAAAAAAGTATAAAAAACTGGCTTTTTTGGATAGGAATGATGCTCGGATATACATTAATTTATAACTTTGCGAAAATTTTTGAGAAAGTCAACGTTAACCAAGGACAATGCACACACTAAAATTTTTGATTGGGCTTGCCGCAGTGGCGACTGCTACGGTCGTGCGCGGTGAAGTGTTTACCCTCGACCAATGCCTGGCAATCGCACTGAGCGAGAACCCCACGGTGAAAGTCGCCGATATGGAAGTCATCAAAGCCGACTACTCGCGCAGCGAGGTGTTGGGACAACTGTTGCCGACGCTCAGTTTCGACGGTACTTATCAGCGCACCCTGCGCAAGCAGGTGGCTTATATGGATATGGGCGCCTTTGAGATGGGTCTCGATAATATGTACTCAGTTGGTTTCCAGGCTTCTGTGCCTCTGATTGCACCGCAACTGTGGGCTTCGCTTAAACTCAGCGATGTGCAGATCGAGAGCGCTGTCGAGAAGGCTCGCGCCTCGCGCCTCGACTTGGTCAATCAAGTCAAAAACGCCTACTATGCCTTGATGCTTGCTATTGACTCGTACAACGTGATGCAGGAGAGTTACAATATGGCTCAACTCACATATACCACTTGCAGTCAACGTTTTGAGGTCGGTGATGCCTCCGAGTACGAGGTGCTCCGAGCATCGGTTGCAGTCAAAAATATAGAGCCTCAACTCCTGGGCTGTGAGATTGCAATCCGTCGCGCTCACTTGCAGTTGGCTGTCCTCATGGGCATTGATGTCGAGATGCCCTTCGAGATTGCCGGTACACTCGCCGACTATGAGGAGTCTATGTATGCCGATGTAATGGAATTGTCAACCGACCTCTCGGGCAACACCTCGTTGATGATGAATGCCATAGAGACTCGCTCGCTGCAGCGCTCCCTGGCTATGCAGCGCGCCGCTTGGTATCCTACGCTCGCCCTCACCGGCAGTTATATGTGGAATTCCTCGAGCAACGGCTCGCCTTTCTCCAACTTCCGCTGGACCCCTTACTCGGTCATCGGTGTCTCGCTGTCATTCCCGCTGTTCCAGGGCGGGCAGCGCTACAATCGCATTCGCCAAGCGGCTATTCAACTCGACGAAATGACTTACATCCGCGAAAACCTGCAGCGCGACCTCGACTCGCAGGCTCGCCTCGCCATTGACAATATTCAGATGAATGTCAAGCAGATAGCCTCCTCGAGCGAGAGCGTCAACGAGGCTACTCGTGCCTACGATATCTCGCAACGCAGTTTCAACATCGGTGCGGCTTCATACCTCGACTTGCGCGACAGCGAGTTGTCTCTCACCAATGCGCGTCTCAATTACAACCAAGCGGTCTATGACTATCTGGTAGCCCGCAGCAACCTCGAGTTGCTCCTTGGCAACGCTCCTATTGACCAATATGAACACCCCGAAAACTATTAATAATATGTATTCTCACAAATATTTCATCGCAAGCGCGGCTCTGATGCTTGCCGCTTCGCTCACCGGTTGCCAAGGTAAGGCTGATGCCGTCGTTGAGGAAGAAGACAACACCCCTGTGGTTGATGTCGACGTGGTTCACTCGGTTGTGGTCCCGCACAAAATTCAGTACACAGCCAATGTCGAGGCTGAGAATATCAACAACATTTCGCCCTCGGCAAGCAACCGCATCCGCACCATCACCGTCGATGTCGGCGACCATGTGACCGCCGGGCAGACCCTCGTGACTCTCGATGCCACCAACGCCGACCAGCAACGCATCAACCTCGAGCAGACCGAGCGCGAGTACAACCGCGCCGTTGAGTTGCTCAACATAGGCTCGGGCACTCAACGAGCTGTTGACCAATACAAGGCTCAATTGGATGCCCAACGCGCTCAGTATGAGAATACTATGCAGAATACCGTGCTCACATCGCCCATCTCGGGTGTGGTGATTGCTCGCAATTACGACCCCGGCGATATGACCGGCTCTCAGCCCGTGCTCACCGTCGGGCAGATTACCCCCTCGGTCAAGGTGGTAATTAATGTTAACGAGACCGACATCACTCGCGTGTCGCGTGGCACGGTGGTTGATATCACCTTTGATGCCTTTGCCGGCGAGACCTTTACCGGGCGCGTCACTCGCATCGCTCCCTCGGTGGATGTCAGCACTCGCACCTTCACTGCCGAGGTGTCACTCGCCAATCCCGCCGGACGCATCCTCCCCGGTATGTTTGCTCGCGTGGAGGTCAACCTGGGCGACCGCGTCAGCGTTGTGGTGCCCGACCGAGCCATCGAGAAGCAGAAAGGCTCCAACAACAAGTATGTCTATGTCTACTCCAACGGCACAGTGTCATATCGCCGCGTTGAGCCGGGCTTGCGCCTCGATAACGGCTACGAATTGCTCTCGGGCATCAACGAGGGCGATACTGTGGTGATTGCCGGGCAATCAAGATTGGTCGACGGTGCCGCCGTACGTCTTAACAACAAATAATACTTTGTAGCCATGAGTATCTATTCAGGTGCGGTTAAGCGACCGATTACCACCACGTTGTGCTTCGTTACCGTGGTGATTCTCGGCTTGTTTTCCCTCAATAAATTGCCCATCGACCTCTATCCCGATATCGAGACCAACACCTTGATGGTGATGACTACATATCAAGGTGCCAGCGCCCAGGATATCGAGCAAAATGTCACTCGTCCCTTGGAGAACGTCCTCAACTCGGTATCCAACCTCAAGCATATCACCAGCGACTCGCGCGAAAATATCTCGGTGATCACGCTCGAATTTGAATACGGCTACGATATCGATGTGCTCACCAACGATGTGCGCGACAAGTTGGATATGATTTCGTCGTCGATGCCCGACGATGCCGAGACACCTATCATCTTCAAGTTCTCGACAGATATGATTCCTATCATCATTCTGTCGGTTCAAGCCGACGAGAGCATGCCGGGCTTGTACAAGATTCTTGACGATGCCGTTGCCAACCCGCTGGCGCGTATCGCCGGTGTAGGTTCGGTGTCTATCTCGGGCGCTCCCAAGCGCGAGATACATATATATGTTGACCCGGCGCGCCTCGAGGCTTACAATCTCACTGTCGAGCAAATTTCATCGGCTGTGGCTGCCGAGAACCGCAATACCCCAGGTGGTGTGATGGATATAGGCTCGGATACCTATTCGCTGCGTGTGCAGGGTGAGTTTACCTCGTCCGACCAGATGGCTGACATCGTGGTGGGTACCGTGGGCGGTCGCAACATCTTCTTGCGCGATGTCGCTCGCATCGTCGACTCGGTCGAGGAGCGCTCGCAGACCACCTACAACGACGGCAAGCAAGGCGCTATGATTGTTATCCAGAAGCAGAGCGGTGCCAACTCGGTGGAGATTTCCGACAAGGTGTTACGCATGCTTCCCTCGTTGCAGAAGCGCCTGCCCGCCGATGTGCACTTGGGCATCATTGTTGATACCTCCGACAATATCCGCAACACCATCGACTCCTTGGTCGAGACGGTGATGTATGCATTGCTCTTTGTGGTGATTGTGGTATTTTTCTTCCTCGGACGCTGGCGTGCCACGCTCATCATCACCTTTACTATTCCTATATCTTTGATAGCCTCATTTATCTACTTGGCTATCACGGGTAATTCGCTCAATATCGTATCCCTGTCGGCGCTATCCATCTCTATCGGTATGGTGGTTGACGATGCCATCGTGGTGTTGGAGAATGTCACAACGCACATCGAGCGTGGCTCTGACCCGCGGCAGGCAGCCATCCACGGCACCAACGAGGTGGCTATCTCGGTAGTAGCGTCGACGCTCACCCTCCTGGCGGTGTTCTTCCCGCTGACCTTGGTTACCGGTATGACAGGTGTACTTTTCCGCCAATTGGGCTGGATGGTGACCATCATGATGGTGATTTCGACCACTGCGGCTCTGTCGCTCACCCCGATGTTGTGCTCGCAGTTGTTGCGCCTCAATACTCATCACTCACGCGCCTATAATCTCTTCTTCAAGCCCATCAATCGAGCCCTCGATGCCTTGGATAACGGCTATGCTCGACTGTTACGCTTGGTGACTTCGCACAAGACCGCCACCATCTTGGTGTGCTTGGGTACCTTCATAGGCTCGATAGTGTTGGTGGGGCATGTGGGCACCGCCTTCTTCCCCACTGCCGATGACGGGCGCTTGTCGGTCAACCTCGAACTGCCTATCGGCACCCGCGTGGAAATCGCCAACGAGGTGACCAAGCGGCTCACCGACGAGTGGCGCGAGAAGTATCCCGAGATACAGGTGCTCAACTACACCACCGGCACCGCATCGAGCGACAATACCTTTGCTAACCTCAGTGACAATGGTCCGCATATCGTCAAGATGAATATACGCCTCACCGACCCCGGCGAGCGCGACCGCTCAATCACCGAGATAGCGCGACTGATGCGTCAGGACCTCCAGCGCTATCCCGAGTACAAGAAGACCCAAGTCACAGTGGGTGGCAATATGGGCGGCATGGGTGGCGAGGCATCCATCGACTTCGAGATTTACGGCTACGACTTCGAGGAGACCGACTCGGTGGCTGCTCAGTTGCGGCGTGCCCTGTTGAATATGGAAGGCACAGCCGATGTGCGCATCTCGCGTGCCGATTATCAGCCCGAATATCGTGTGGACTTCGACCGCGAGAAACTGGCTATCTATGGCTTGAACCTCTCTACGGCTGCCAATTACCTGCGCAACCGCATCAACGGTGCCACGGCATCGCGCTTCCGCGAGGATGGCGAGGAATACGACATCAAGGTGATGTACGAGCCCGAGTCGCGCACCTCGATTGCCGATATCGAGAATATCCTCATATACAATAATGCCGGCACTGCTGTGCGTGTCAAGGACGTGGGCAAGGTGGTTGAGCATTTTACGCCGCCGACCATCGAGCGCAAGGACCGCGAGCGCATCATCACCGTCACCACTATCGTGCAGGGCGTGCCCATGTCGCAGGTAGTGCAGCAGTCGCGTGCAGCCATTGATAATATGGATATTCCACAGGGTATCTCCATACAACTTGCCGGTCAGTTTGAGGACCAGCAAGACTCCTTCAGCGACTTGCTCATCCTTGCCGTGCTGATTTTGGTGCTGGTATATATCGTCATGGCGGCTCAGTTTGAGAGTTACACCTATCCCGGCATCATCATGACGTCTGTGATGTTTGCCTTCTCGGGCGTATTCCTCATATTATTCATTACGGGTCACACGCTCAACGTGATGAGCCTTATCGGTGCCATCATGCTCATCGGTATCGTGGTGAAGAACGGCATCGTGCTCATTGACTACATTACCCTCAATCGCGAGCGCGGCTTGTCAATCAAGCGAGCCGTGATAGATGCCGGGCGGTCGCGTCTGCGCCCCGTGATTATGACCTCGCTGACCACCATCCTGGGCATGGTGCCTATGGCATGTGGTACCGGTCAAGGCGCCGAGTTGTGGCGCCCGATGGGCACCGCGGTGATTGGCGGCTTGACTTTCTCGACTATCCTCACCTTGCTCTTTGTGCCGGTGCTCTACTGCGTATTTGCCGGCAACGGAGTCAAGCGCATACGTCGCAAGATACATAAGAAACTACGTAAAACACGTGCACTATGAAAGCAGTCTTTATAGCCTATGACCAGGCACACAACGAGCGCATCCTCGAAGTTCTTGACCACCTCAACTGCCGAGGCTTCACAGAGTGGAGCACGGTGAGCGGGCGTGGTACTCACACCGGCGAGCCCCACTATGGCACACATGCCTGGCCCGCTCTGGCATCGGCAATACTTACCATCGTGCCCGACGAGCGAGTCGAGCCCTTGCTCGCTGCCCTGCGTGCCTTCGACGAGGAGCGCCCGCGACTGGGCTTGCGAGCCTTCGTGTGGAATATCGAACAAGCAATGTAAGCAAAAAATTTAACGAGAAAAATTTGGTGGCGTGGATAAGAGTGTGTAAATTTGCGCTACGAAACGAAGACAAGAGAGTCCTCCAACCCCATACCACATCAAAGTAGATTGGGAAACTCGTCAAATTTACGTGAAATACCGAGACACTCTTGCCGCCCAATGGCGGGCCCCATCCGGTCGTAGATCGGTAGACATAGATCCGGGGGATTACAAAGGACGTCAAGAACTCAAATCCTGTCTTATCGGAGTTTCATCGCATCCTTTGATGTGGGCTTATAACGAGGCTATGCTAAACATCGGCATAGCCTCGTTTTTTGCAATAAAGAGTTTGTCAGCCAAAACGGGTGTTTCGTCAAAAAAGACAGGGGTGTTGGTGGAATAAACCCTTTGGAGTGTTGACAGGAGACGAAATAGGTCGTAACTTTGCATCAGAAACAAAAATTATTACAAACCTCTAAAAACATCAAAACAATGAAAACTGAAGATACCCTTAAGACTTCTGATTACGCAGGAACCGTTCAACTCAACTATGGTGGCAACTCTGATCCCAATCCGACTCAGCCCTCAGTAATTGAAAAGAAAAAAGGCGTTCCGACCCTGGTACAAGTAGGTGCCGCCGGCATCAGCGGACTCGCTCTCGGCGCAGTAGCAATGACCTTGGTGTCGGGTCGCGTAGCCGATGACGAAGTAACTGATGTTGAATTTGCCGAAACCATCGAACCCGAGGGTCTCGTGCCTGATGGCTCAATCGAATTTGCCGAAGGCGTTAATGACGAAATGTCGTTTGCCGAAGCATTTGCGGCAGCACGTGCCGAGGTAGGAGCCGGTGGCGCATTTGTATGGCACGGCGAGGTGTATGGCACCTATACCGCAGCCGAGTGGAACGCCATGTCGGAGGAGCAGCAACAAGAATGGGGCTCGCACTTCACTTGGAATGGCGGAGATAAGCAAGAAGAGGAAGAGCACGAAGAAGAAGGTAATGGTGATGACGGCCGCGGTGGTCCTGAAGAAGTTACCGGCAATCAGGGTAATGAAGTTCGCGGTGGCGAGCAGGGCAATGGCGTTCGCGGTGGCGAGCAGCAGCCGACTCCCGAAGAGCCCGAACCCGAGCCCACTCCTGAACCCGAGCCCACTCCTGAGCCAGAGCCTACTCCTGAGCCCGAGCCCGAGCCTATTCCCGAGCCCGCTCCTGAGCCTACTCCCAGTGAAATAGTTGTCCAGCCTATCGATATGGATGATTTTATCGGCCTCGACTCCGGGACAAACGGAGAAGCACAATATGTGACCGGTTTGGTAGATGGTCACCAAGCTATTGCTATCGATGTTGACTCAGATGGTGTGATTGATGTAGTCGCTGTCGATTATAACGATAACGAAGTCCCCGATAACGATGAGTTCTTCGAGCCTGAAGATGTAACAGGAATTGATGACTTGATTTGATAGATTATATGTAGGCTTAACCCAATAAATGAATAGACCACAAGTAATAATACTCTGACATAATGGGGTGCTACGAGGCGTTGGTAAACGCTTCGTAGCATTGCCCGTTTTTTAATACAATAACCAATGAAGTATACAATTTCGACCTACGCAATATGGGAATTTGGTCAGCGCAAAGATGATGACGGTAATCCCCATCAGGAGGACTCGATGTATCCCGCCTATGGCGAAGCCAAGGCGGAGGATCGTCTGTTCCTGATATGCGATGGTATGGGCGGACACGACTCGGGCGAGGTGGCGAGTGCCACGGTGTGCGAGGCGATGTCGGCAGCGATACTTGCCAAATGCCCGGGCGAGGACGAGTCCTTCACTACCGAGATTGCTCAGGAAGCCATCGCAGCGGCATATGATGCCTTGGACGGCAAGGATACCCATGCCAAGAAAAAGATGGGCACCACGATGACCATGCTCAAGTTGCACGGCGCCGGTGCTACAATCGCTCATATCGGCGACTCGCGCGTGTATCATATCCGTCCCGGAAGGACTGCCAAGACCACGCAGATATTGCACAAGACCTACGACCACTCGCTGGTGAACGACTTGGTGAAGATAGGTGAGTTGACCCCTGAGGAGGCACGCAACTCGCATCGCAAGAATGTGCTCACGCGAGCCATGCAACCCCACTTGGAGCGTCGGTGTAAGGCTGATATTTATGAGACTGCCGATATACGCCCCGGCGATATCTTCTATCTTTGCTCTGACGGTATGCTTGAGGAGATGGAGGACGAGCAAATCTGTTTTATCTTCTCAGATGAGAGCCCCAAACTTGCCACCATGGAGAGCAAAGTGGAGTTGTTGCGTGCCAACACCGAGGATAACCACGACAACCACACGGCGTATATCATACGTATCGAGAGCGTCGACGGAGTCACTGTGCAGCCTCGTACACCCACCTTGTCGGCGCGTATTAATAGTTCGATAGCCAAAATTGCCCCGCGACGCAGAGCCGCCAAGAAGCAAGCGCCGGAGCCTAATTACCTGTGGCTCCTGGTATGCGTGGTGGCAATAGCGTTTATCGTGACGATGTTGATCTTGCTACTGAAGTAGTTAATTAACGGTGCGATGCCCGATACTCGGGGTCGTAGATAAGATTCAGGACATGGGCGAGGCGCAGACCACCGCGCAGGAATTGCTGCTCGATGGTAGGTGCCCACCTTGCTATGTCGTTGTAGGAGATTTTGAAGCCCGGGCGGAAGTACAGATACACGCGTGAGGCAATTTCGACGCTCTCGCGAGCCCAGGTGTCGAAGTCTCCTGCGATGATAGCATCGGCATCGTAGGTGGCGGGGCGGTCGATTTGCTGCTGCCACTCGGAGTAACTCCATTTGTGAGCTGCCTCGGGGAGGTTGGAATCCCATGCCGAGTGCAACTTGACCTCGCGGTCAAAGAATTTGCCCTTGATTTCATTGCCGCCGCGGTCGGAAGCGTGGCCCAGGTGCAAGGGCATGTGGAGATCGCCCATGAGGTGGATGACGATGCGCAGGGCGATGCGGCTGTCGTTGATAGCCACGGTGTCGCCGGCGCTCAGTCGCGCGGTCATTGCCTGTAGGGCGGTGACTATATCGCCGTCGGGATTGAGCGGAGCATCCTCATAGGCTACCTCGGCATCGATATTTTTGTAGTGCCAAGTCTTGGTGTAGCGCAGTTCGCTTTGATACGAGGCATTGTCGAGCCAGTTGGACCAATAGACGATTGAGCGCCCCTCGAGTATGGAGTCGACAGCGGCGACAGTTGCCGGGGTGAGGTGCTGCTCGGCTATGTATGCAGTGACGTCGTGACCTTTTTGGCTCCAGCCCATTGCGCTCAGCGCGGCGTATGAGGCTATGGTGAACAGAATAAATAATTTTTTCATGGCAGTAGTCAGTTATATATAGCGCAAAGGTAATAAAAATTTTTAAAAGGGTTTATTGTTGAGAGTTTATTGTTTAGGGTTTATTGTTTATGGCTGATGTAGCTTAGATAGCTATTTTAGGCTGGCGGAGGAGAGCGTTTGCAACCCTTCCAGGGTTGATGCGTTTTTTTGCTTGGGGACCCCAGGGAGGGCTTCGCCCACCCAGGGGTTAGTGATGATGAGACCCCGCCGGGGTCTTTTTTTTCTCGGGGAGGTGGGTGGACTCGGGGGCGTAGCCGGTGACGTGGAGGCGG
>JBJEDD010000179.1:0-8397 GCA_051871715.1 Muribaculaceae bacterium
GTCTTGCCGGCGTCGGTGTCGATGCCTGTGAGGAAGTAGGTGCGTGTCATTTTTTGCTAAGTATAAGAATCATAGGACGATAAGTGAGATGGAAGCGGCCGTCGAGCATCATGGGGTAGTGCTTGGCTATGGTGATGGCTCGGGCGGTGTCGTTGCCACCGCCGAGAGAGTTGACACCGGTGAGGCGCAGGTGTCGTAGCACGTCGAGCGGGCTGTCGAAGTCGAGGTCGCGCTCATAAACCGAAGAAGATACTATGTCGAAGTGCTCGCCCGCCATGCGCAGAAGTTCGTCGGGTCGCAACAGGGGCAATGAACTTCCGGTCAAATTCTTGATTTGATGCAAGTTACCCTCTACAAAAGTGGAGAGTACGGCACAGCCGCCGGGCTTGAGTGCGCCGGCGCAGCCCTCGAGGAAGTGCCGAGGCGAGTTGAACCATTGCATGGTTGAAGCGGAGAAAATGCAGTCGAAGGACTCAGGCTCAATGCGATGAATCTGCATCTCGGCATCGCATTTGAGCATGCGCGTGGTGTCGGGTAGCCCCTCGGGTTTGTCGGCAGCCATATCCCATAGCGTGAGGAGCGCCTTGGGGGCGAAGTCGACGATGCGGCGAGTGAGCAAGCCCGAGCCGCTGCCTATTTCCAGCACCTCGCTCACGCGATTTTGCATTCCCTTGAGAATGTTGGAGTTGCGCAGCATGACCATCATGCGGTCGATTACCTCGCTCTGGACGGTAGCGTTGGCGCTATATGTAGCCATACCGCGCCCGAAGCGCTGCTCCATGGCAACTTTGTCAATAAAATGCTCGGCGATGATGCGCTCGAAATCGGGATAGTGCCCGCAGTTGAGGATGCGCACCTCGACGCCGGCTTCTTGCCAGGCGCGGCGCTGATTGATTGGCGGAAAGATGCGGTCGTCGCGTCCCACAAATGCCATGTCCCACTCGGTGACACCGGGAACGCTGAGAATGAGGCTGTCGGCGACGGCTTGCAACTCATCAATAAGTTCACCAACTGGGCGTTGGGGCATATGAGTGCAGAAGCGGGCATAGTCCTCGCGGTCGACGCACATGCGGCGCTGAAATTTGCGCAAGGTGGCTTCATTCAAGCCGGCGAGGGTGCCGTAGAATGTGTCGATGGGTATCCCCAAGCGGTCGTCGATGGGGTGGGTAGTGCCGTTGACGGCTATGCGGCGCGTAATCTTGTAGTTGATGGCGTGGGTGGTCTTGGTGGCGGCATAAACACCTAAAGACCAAGCCAATAAGCATACCTCGTCGTATTGTGCGATGCAGTCCCAATCGATATGTAGCGAGGTGTAGTCCCACACCACCATGATGTCGTAGCCGCTGCGCGACAGCCCGGCAAACACACCGGCGTCCATGCCCCATCCGGCATAGATGAGCAGCAGGCGGGTAGAGTGGTTGTTACATATCAATTGATGTTTCATCTATCAAACTTTAAGTTTATTTAACGTTTTGGTGAGGCGCTCAATAGCCTCGGGTTGAATTGCAGCCGAGAGGCTGAAGCGCAGTCGCTCGGTGCCCGGGGGCACGGTGGGTGTGCGTATGGGCAGCACTTTGAAGCCTTCGGCGGCGAGGGTGTGCGACAGCGCCACGGCTCGGGAGGCATCGCCGACGATGAGCGGGCGGATATGCGACGGCTCGCCGCCGGGGATGGCAGCCGCCAATTGCTCGGCAAGCCTGTGCAGCCGCTCGCGGCGGCTATCGCCTTGGAGCGAGGCTTGCCAGGTGAGGCTACTCCACTGCGCTACAGCCGGTGGCAGGGCTGTGGAAAAGATGAGGCTGCGAGCGCGATTAACCATAAACTCGCGCATCGCGCGATTGACGATGGCAAAGGCACCCGACGAGGCAAGCGCCTTGCCCATAGTGCCCACGAGGATATCAACATCACCCGCGATGCCCTCAGCAGCGGCGCAACCCAAGCCGGCGGGTCCGCAGACACCGACGCCATGAGCCTCATCGACATATAATAATATGTTGCTGTAGCGATGCTTCAACTCCACCAAGGGGCGCAGGGGAGCGCGGTCGCCATCCATGCTGTAGACGCTCTCGACAATGAGCAGTATGGTGGAGAAGTGCGAAGCCTGCTTGGCGAGGATGCGCTCCAGGTGAGCATAGTCGTTGTGGCGGAAGCGCTCAAAGGGCGCACCTGACAACTTAATGCCGTCAATGATGCTGGCATGGACCAATTTGTCAGCCACAATGAGAGTCGAAGGCATAGAGCCGATGGCAGACACCAATCCGGTGTTGGCATGATAGCCACTGTTGAACAGCAGAGCGGCATCAGCACCATATGAAGATGCCAACAGTCGCTCGAGGTCGGTGTAGGCGCGCTGGCGGGCAGCCAGCAGGCGCGATGCCGACGATGTCATCAGCAGGGTCGAGGCATCGGTCTGTGCAAGGAATTGCTCGCGCAGAGCAATATCCTCAGCCAATCCGAGGTAGTCGTTTGAAGAGAAATCGACCATATCGCCGGCGGCATCGGCGGCGGGAATACTGCGCAAATTGCCGGTGGCGCTCAGTTGCTCGAGATATGTTGTAGGCTCAATCATCGGGGCAGACCTTTCACTAACTCGACTGTGGCGGCGGTGAGCACGTCAAGTTGCTCATCATTAATGATATATGGCGGCATGAGATATACGTTGCGACCGAAGGGACGTATCCACACGCCGGCATCGACGCATCGACGCTGGAACTCGCCCACATCGACCGGGCGGTCAACCTCGACAACGCCAATAGAGCCAATGACGCGCACATCGGTGACATTGTCCAAGGCAGCGGCAGGTGCCAGCCCTTGGCGCAGGCGGCTCTCGATATGCTGCAAGCGCGAAGCCATATCTTGCTCGGCGAGCATATCAAAGGACTCGCAAGCGATGGCGCATGCCAGCGGATTAGCCATAAAGGTGGGACCGTGCATCAAGACTCCGGCTTCGCCGCGCGAGATGTCGTCGGCGACTGCGCGAGTGGTGAGCACGGCGCTCATGGTGAGGTATCCGGCGGTGAGACCTTTGCCGATACACATGATATCGGGCTCCACGCCGGCATGTTCCCAGGCAAACATCTTGCCCGTGCGCCAAAATCCGGTGGCTATCTCGTCGAAAATCAGCAAAATGCCGTATTCGTTGCACAGGCGACGCAGTTGGCGCAAATACTCGGGATGGTAGAACCACATGCCGCCGGCTCCCTGTACGATTGGCTCGAGGATGAAGGCTGCAATATCATTGGCATGTTCCCTAAACAGTTGCTCAACGGGGGCGATGTCATCAGCGTTCCACTCGCCGTTGAAGCGCGAGCGAGGTTGAGGCACGAAATATCGCACTGGTAGGGCGCTGCCGAAGGCTCCGTGCATGCCGGTGACGGGGTCGCAGACACTCATGGCATTCCACGTGTCGCCGTGATAGCCCGAGCGAATGGTGGCGAAGTTGCTCTTGCCGTGGTTGCCGCTCACCGAGATAGCGGCTTGGATAGCCATCTTCATGGCTACCTCGACAGCCACCGAGCCCGAGTCGGCATAAAAAATGTTGTGCATTGATGGAGGCGCCACGCTCAGCAGGCGCTTGCCCAACTCAATTGCCGGCTCATGGGTGAGCCCGCCGAACATTACATGGCTCATTCGGTCGATTTGAGCCTTGGCGGCAGCGTTGAGCCGCGGATTGTTGTAGCCGTGGATTACACACCACCACGACGACATTCCGTCGATGAGTTTGCGCCCGTCGACGAGGCTAATCTCCACTCCGTGAGCGTCTTGCACGCAGTAAGTGGGTAGCGGATTTATGGTTGACGTATAGGGATGCCACAGGTGTTGGCGGTCCCATAAATCATGGACTTGCGATTTCATAGTGCAAAGTTACTTTTTTTTTGCTAATTTTGCAGTGGAAAATCGTTCCGGATTATGAATATATGAATAATCTCACTCAAACAATTGCCATCAGCAAGGAGACAGTAGCGTCAATGCCCACGGTAAATTATCGTGGCGGCATCACCGTGGTGGATACTCCTACCAAGGCGCGTGTTGCCCTGCGCGAGTTGACACGCGCCCGTGTAATCGGCTTTGACACAGAGACTCGCCCATCATTTCAGCGCGGACGCCTGCACAATGTGGCGTTGATGCAACTCTCTACCGACGACCATTGCTTCCTTTTTCGCCTCAATATCCTCGGCATCTCCGAGGGCTTGCGTGCTTTCCTCGAAAATCCCGAAATTATCAAGATAGGCTTGTCGGTGCACGACGACTTCTCGGTGATGCGCCGTCTGTCGCCCGATCTGTCGCCACAGGGCTTTATCGACTTGCAGGACTATGTTAAATACTTTAACATTAGTGATATATCTTTGCAAAAGATTTATGCAATCATATTTAACGAGCGCATCTCCAAGACCCAGCGGCTCACCAATTGGGAGGCGGAGCACCTCACCGAGGCTCAGCAAATATATGCGGCGATAGACGCCTGGGCATGTCTGCGACTATATCGCTATCTGCGCTCGGGCGAATATGACCCCGACGCGTCGCCATATATTGTCGACCGCGCCATCCTCAACAACAACGGTCAAATACCCTCAACTCACAACTGATGAAACACTTGCCACGTCACATAGTCATTCCTGCCGCTTTGATGGTCTACTTGGTCATCATGGCGGTTTATTCCTACGACTCGTGGGCACAGGGGCAGTTGTCGTCGTTGCAATATTTCGGCACCATCGGTGTGACCTTGGCGGTAATCATCGTGCTCTCGTGGAGCCTGCGCCGGCGCGACCGCCTGCGCCGCGAGCGTCAGCAAGATTTAGAGAATAATCAATAACACATAATATATTATGAGCAAAAAATCACTCCTTATCATTCTCGACGGATGGGGCATCGGTGCCAAGGATCACAGCGATGTCATCTCATCTACTCCCACTCCCTATTGGGACTCATTGTTGAACACATATCCCCACTCGCAATTGCAAGCATCGGGCGAAAATGTCGGTCTGCCCGACGGTCAGATGGGCAACTCGGAGGTCGGTCACCTCAACATCGGTGCCGGTCGCATTTTGTACCAAGACTTGGTCAAGATTAACAAGGCTATCGCCTCCGGCTCTATTCTTGAAAATCCCTGCATCAAGAAGGCATTTACCTACGCCAAGGAGACAGGCAAGGGGTTGCACATGATGGGTTTGACCAGTAACGGTGGCGTGCACTCGTCGCTCGACCACGTATTTGCCTTGTGCGATATCGCCAAGCAATATGGTCTTGACAAGGTATACTTGCACTGCTTCATGGACGGTCGCGATACCGACCCCCGCAGCGGCAAGGGCTTCATCGAGGCATTGCACAACCACTGCAAGGCATCAGCCGGTGAGATCGCGTCTATAATCGGTCGCTACTATGCTATGGACCGCGACAAGCGCTGGGAGCGTGTCAAGGTGGCATATGACTTGCTCATCAATGGCGAGGGCAAACAGGCTACCGATATGGTGGCTGCCATGCAGGAGAGCTACGACGAAGGTGTCACCGATGAATTTGTAAAGCCCATCAACAATGCCGGTGTCGACGGCACCATCAAGGAGGGCGACGTGGTGATCTTCTTCAACTACCGCAACGACCGCGCCAAGGAACTCACCGTGGTGCTCACCCAGAAAGATATGCCCGAGGAAGGTATGCACACCATCCCCGGCTTGCAGTATTTCTGCATGACCCCCTACGACTCGTCATTCACCGGTGTAAATATCCTCTTCGACAAGGAAGATGTATCCAACACCCTTGCCGAGTACCTCTCAAATCTGGGCAAGAAGCAATTGCATATCGCCGAGACCGAGAAATATGCCCACGTGACCTTCTTCTTCAACGGCGGTCGCGAGCAACCCTTCGAGGGCGAAGATCGCATCTTGGTGCCCTCGCCCAAGGTGGCTACCTACGACCTCAAGCCCGAGATGAGCGCCTTTGAGGTTAAAGATAAACTCGTGGAGGCTATCCGTGCCGACAAGTACGACTTCATCGTCGTGAACTTTGCCAACGGCGATATGGTAGGTCACACCGGCATCTATCCTGCTATCGAGAAGGCTGTCACAACCATTGATGCTTGCTTGCACGATGTCGTTGAGGCTGCTCGTGCTACCGGCTACGAGGCTATCATCATCGCCGACCACGGCAATGCCGATTATGCTGTCAACCCCGACGGTAGCGCCAATACCGCTCACTCGCTCAACCCTGTGCCCTTTGTGTACATCACTGAGAACCACCACGCTACCACCGCCAATGGCGTGCTTGCCGACGTGGCTCCCTCGTTGCTCCACATCATGGGCATCCCGCAGCCTGCCGAGATGACCGGTAATGACCTTATTACCGACTAAATGAAGAAATCGGTTTATATATCGGCTTGGTCGACGGTATTGTCGGCAATTGGAGCCACTATCTTGGTGACGTGCATGATTACCTGCTTCAATGCCGGGCAGACCGTCCTCGCTATGATTGTGGCGCTGATGCTGTTGGTGATGGCAACGACGGCTCTGTTCTATATGCCCTTGTCTATCGAGTTGACCGATAAGCACTTGATAGTCAATCGCCCTCTGTGGTACAAGCGAATCGCCATTGACGATATCGCCGATGTGCGCTATAGTCCGCCCACCATGGCAGCGATGCGCATTTGCGCCTCCGGCGGATGGCTCGGCTACTGGGGCTGGTTTCGCGAGGGTGATATAGGCACATATTTTGCCTACTACGGGCGCTCCTCCGAGTGCTTCCTCGTCACCTTGCGTTCCGGAGCCAAGTATGTACTCGGATGCCGCGACTACAACGACATAATCACCGCCCTCAAGGCGCGATTATAAACCACTGATAGACATATCAATAGCGCCACTGATGCCCGCAAGCCTCAGTGGCGTTGTTGTTATAAGCCTACTCGTTATTGGTCTGCCGTGACGGTTACTGGTCTCCCGGCAAGGAGTTCTTGAACCGCCTCCACCGGGATTGTTATATGGCACTTAGACTGTGCCGAGTCTTGGTAAACTAAGGAGATAAAATCGTAGTCGAGAATTTGCGATATGCGTATCAAGCGCTCGATGTCAATGCTCTTCGAGCGCACAATACTATATACTGTGGTACGCTCGATATGTAAGCGACGGGCAAACTCTGCATACGACATGGAGAGGTGAACTAATCGTTGTCGGATTAGTTCGCCGATGTGGATATTTCGCAGGTCGTTGTACATAAATGTGATTGATTTAGGTCAATACTACCCCATTAAATTAGTTAGGGATTTCGGCATCAAAGTTATGCATTATAATTGATGTAGCCAACGATTGATGACACTTTTTTGAAACATTGAGCGTGAAATAAATCCACTATATGAGTGGGGTATTATCACGCACAATTAGAGTTTTGTAACATTTTTCTTAATAATTTTGCAACGTAATCATTTAAAACTTAAGCAATATGAAAAAATTAACTCTCCTCCTCACAGTCCTTGTTTGTTTAGGCATGGCTTTTATGGCTAAGGCTGAGACCCCGAAACAACCAATTACAGAGCCCGGCGATTCGACCGTCGTGCAGACTGTAACGCTCAAAGAAGGTGTTACTTATGAAATCTCATGGAAGTCAAGTGTCCGTAGTTATTGGGTAACATTCCACAACCCATTCTCTCGTCGCATATCCGTGAGTTATAAACTCTACTCTGACGAATATGGTAAATGGATTGACGGTGCCGGTTATGTGAACGCACATTCGAGTAGCGGTTGGTCTGCCGGTGACCGTGACACCATCTTAGAGGTTACATGGGACTGGTATGATAATTATTAAACTATGAAAATTCTTAAGATACTCCTTGTCGCAGTGTTGTTGGTGACAACACCGACAATGTCGGCTCAATATTGGTTGGGCGAGACACTTACCGGGACCACCCAAGGCGTTATGGAAAATGGTCAGCGCGTTGTTGACCGTACACACCATATCGGAGCGGATGGTATCCCTTACTTGGGTCTATGTCTTGGTGCTTCACACCTTTGCGGTGAATTTGCTCGCTTGAAGGCTTGTATTGGCGGCATCAGTGGTTTTGAAGTCTACGGTGGCGTCGGTAAAGAGAAGATTTTCAATGGCGACTATAAGGATGACCTTAATTGGCATGCCGGCATAGGCTATTATTTCTCTGACGGCGTTATTTCGGGCTATGGCGGTCACACCTCCAATGTCCTAAGTTTGAGTCTTATAGTGGCTAAAACCGCCTATTACTCCGATCCCACTATTGGTGCTCAATTTGAGTGGGACCATTTCTTTGGAGAGTCAAAGCGCGTCGGCGTGATTGGCTCTGTCGGCTTTGCACTTGGCGACCTCGATGCCGACGAGCCCGACATTTTGTGGGACGTCACGATTGGCTTTGCCGTCAAAATCTTCAAATAGCGAATAAGCAAT
>JBJEDD010000180.1:0-2163 GCA_051871715.1 Muribaculaceae bacterium
CGATAGCCAAGGTCAGATTCAAAGAGTTCGGCTACGTTACGGCACGAGTTGTAGACATCCATCAAAGACTGCCCGCTGTTGGCGACATATTTTGCCACATCCCCTAATGACGGGATACATGTGGACAGCCACCATCGACTAATCATAGTCTTGCGCCAATCGGCATCATCGAGCAGCGCATTGGACAGCAGCACAAGGTTCTCATCGACGAAGTCGTTGAGAGACTTGATTAAGCGTTCGACACGCTCTTTGGATGCCGGCGAACGACCCTCCGTATCAATCACGGCGAAGCCGGCGGGAGAGAGTATAATATCAAGCGAGGGTATTGCCCGCGCAAATGCCCTGTGCGCGATAATACGCTCGGCAAGGTCGGCGATATCTTCTCCGGGTTCATAGCCGTCAAAGAATATGGACTCGAGCCATAGGTATTCCGACTCTAACCATGGGCGCAACTTATCATACAGCGAGGCTTCGCCCCGCACCTCATGTATGATACCGGGGATAAGGGACCTCAGGCGTTCGTTATCAATCGTCAATTTCATAGTCGTTAGGGTTTTGAGTTACTTCTTTGGCGTCGCGGTGCTCATCGAGCGTGGTGAGTTGAATGAAGGGGCAGTCGACGTGCACACCGGTCCAGCCGTTAAATCGGCAGATTATCTGGTGCACGGGCAACAGTATATCGTGATAAGGTTTTTGGAGTGCCTGCGCGATGGTATAGAGTTCGCGCTTATCCGAGCCGGAATTATTAGTCTGAGACTTGCCGGGGACAGAGCCGACGAGGTTAGAGTGGACACGCATCGTGAAGCAGACCATATTGACAGCCTCGGCGATATCGCTCTCCCAGTCACCGCCCTCCTTAGTCTTGGAGTCAATGCAGGTGACCGTGATATCGGGGCTCTCGCCCTTGCCATCGACGGAGATGCTTTTGCCGGTGAACAGCACGCTGCCGGAGTTCTCCACATTGGTCAAGAACTCGAGCATCTCGCGCTTTTTGTCATTGATAAGGCGTTGACGCTCCTTGATGTCAGTGACATGTAATTGAGCAAAGAGGTTCTCCCAGTATCGAGGAGCAATCTCGACTACATACTTGATGGGTGCAGCGTTGCGCAACTTAGCCTCCTTAGCCTCACCGATGAGCCTCTTAATCTTGTACCAGTTGCCGCGGAACAGCGCAGCGTAATGTGGGATGGGATAGTACATGCTATCGACGCCCGGAAAGCGCGATAATATGGCAAATTTGCGGGTTGTGGTCCTTGTTGACTTCGAGGTCCGAGTCGAGCGCAAGCCAAGACGTGACTGTAAGTCACGCCATGGGGCTTGAGTGTCAAGGAGGTCAATCACCTCAATAGTATCCGTCGACAGGAGGTTGCGGAAGTTGCCGAAAAGCACCTTCTCGATGCGTCCGGTCTTGGGGTCTACCGGAGTAAAACGGCAGTAGCAAGCCGGCTTTCGCTCTACCCTGACAATGCGAGTCCCATCGTTGTTGAGGATGATTACCGAGACCGCAAAATTGAAGTGCTTAAGGTCTTGGCACACTCCGAGGAAGTAGTCAGCCATGGGGTTGTCGAGGAGGAAGTCCTCGACTTGCGCCTTGACGTCGTCAGAGGCTGCCTCAGTGCAGTACCGGAGCCCGTTGCCATAGCACAACTCGGCGTTAAAGATTTGACAGGTCGACAAGGTCTCATCGCCCTCTACAAGGTCGATGATATTGTATGGCATCATATCATCAGCGCCCCAGGGCACGTATGTGAGCCCGTTGATGGTGCGAGTTGCAGGGACCGTTGACTCGCGGAACACGGTATTGCACTTGTTGACAAATGCAGCGCTCGCATTGGTCTGCGGGATGGGAAGTACCGAGACGATGTCATCGAAATAGTTGAGTGGTTGTAACTGCTTATCCATAGTTGTGAGATTATCAGAGATATACATCAAAGTCGTTAATGCCTATAATGAGGCAGTCGCGGAGGGTCCTCAGTTGACCGGAGCGCATAAACTTGATTGTGCGAGTGCCGGCATAGCGGTCGTAACGGAGCGAGACGACGTCAAGGGCATCCATTATGCTGCCATCCTTGGCTCGGACATAGGAGACGTTAAAGCGTTCTCCCGAGTCCATAATCTTGCGAGCCTGTGATAGATGTATCGCCTGCCTCATAGGTATTCGTT
>JBJEDD010000181.1:0-2161 GCA_051871715.1 Muribaculaceae bacterium
TAAGCATATCGTAGACATTACGAGTCTTAATGGTTTGACCATCCAATTGGTTTGACTCGTAACCGAAGGCACCAACAACAAGAATTGAGCTTTTCATTTGCGATATTTAATGATTTTGGCAGGAACACCGCCCACTATTCGTTGATGAGTGAGAGGTAGGCGTTGAGAAATGCTTCGGGGGAGTTGCGCTGGAGACACAGTGCGCGGTTGTGCTCGCCCATGACGTGGCGCTGCTCCGGGGTGAGGTCAATCGCTGCACGTAGGGCGCGGAGCATATCGTTTACATCGGTGGGGTCGCAGAGGAAGCCACCCACGCCCTCGTCAACTATGTAGGGGTGCTCGTGTACGGCTGATGCGACCACGGGTAGTCCCGATGCCATGGCTTCGACCAGCACATTGGGGTATCCTTCGAGTAGCGATGGCATCACGAAGATATCGGCAAGTGGGTACACGGCTGCGATGTGGTCGCACTCGCCACAGAGGTGGACACGCGATGCAATGCCTCGCTCGGCAGCGAGAGTGGTGAGTCGCTCAGAGTATTCTTGATCCCACTGTGCTCCATACCATTCAAGATTAAAGTCGATGCCCTCGTTGTGGAGCACAGCAAGCGCCTCAATGAGCCGATGGATATTTTTGGTCGGTATGACACGCCCCACACCGATGAGCTGAGGAATGGGATTTGCGGGTCTGTCGTTGAGAGGATGGAAGGTGTCAATCTCGACAAGATTGGGTATCGATTTTACGCGAGAAGCGAGAGCCGAGCAGTGTCGACGGATGTTCTCGGCTTCGTTATTGGAGTTGGCGACGATGTAATCGGCACGGCGATAGAGGAGATTGGTGATGCGTCGGCGCCATCCCCATTTGATGGTGAACGAGCGTTCGCCCACTATAAGGCGAGCGTGAGTTCCTATTGTGGCGAGCGTGGCGGTCTCATTTGGAGCAGGGAGGAAAGATATCACCACGTCGGTGTGTCGATGCCGTATAAGTTTATTGAGCCGCCACACGCGCGAGGGCTTGGAGCACGGTGGGAGCTGTATGTGCTCCACATGATGCTCGGCAAGGTATCCGGCATGAAAATTGAGGTCGCGCCAAGTGACCACCGCAACAGTGTGACCACTATCGTGCAGAGCCACGGCGAGGCGGGTCAACTGCCGCTCGGCGCCTCCCGACCCAAGACTTTCAGTCACACACAGAATATTCATCACACACCCTCTATTGAGATGTTATAGTATTGGTGAAGTTTGGTGATTTTCGCTGTTTCGCCCATTAATAATTGTACTTTTGTTATACATCGCTTCGTAACTATTCCCGAGTACAAAAGCATATGGGATGGAAAGTAGCAATGTGTATTCATTAGTAAAGCACATAGAAACGGTAGACTTGATTCCCAAAATTGTGAATATTGAGAAAAAGACAGTTTTACAAACACGTCCATGTTTTTTTCTGAATACATGCCATAGAGTTACAAACATAGCAATATAGGAAATAATACCTATAATACCATAATCAACAAGGATCTCTAACCAGTCATTATGAGCATAGTGCCCTTCAGGATTATTAATTATCGTCCCGTCAAACCCATAGCCAAATAATTTTTGTAAGTCGTTGGCTTTGTTATACCATAAGTCCCACATTATTGAGTAGATAACATCGCGTCCTGATGATTTCCCCTCTAAGGTTGCTTCATATCTATATTGAAAATATTCGTTTTGGGATACGTAGTTGTTGACCCATAAGCCTATCACAATGCAACCTGCCAAAACGAGAATAATATTTAGCAGAGATTTTTTACTATCCTTGAAGATATAAAGAACGTATAATAGTGATGGTATGATAGCTGCGACTATATTGCCACGCTTGACACTGGATATGATAAATATAATGCAAATGCAGAAAGCGCTAAATGAAAGGAGCTTGTGTCGCGTGATAAAAATTGACGGGAGTAGCATCAAAAATGGTGTGCTGGCATTAACCGTTGTTTGAAAAGAATCATCAGCACCATATTTGTACATCATCTCCGATAATTTATAATTGTAATATAGGATGCAACAAGAACAGAGAAGTAATAATATTCGCTTAATGAAGACTTCATTGAAAGCACCACGATTAGCCAAAAGTCGTAAACATGGAAACGATAGCATCACTATTGATGTATTGGTAA
>JBJEDD010000182.1:0-8339 GCA_051871715.1 Muribaculaceae bacterium
TAAGAGCATCATCGAGTTTGTAGTCAGCAGTATAGGTTATTTCGTAGATGCGCCCTTTGTCGCCCTCGAGGTCGACTAAAGAATTGAGCATTGCGACTTTGGCTTCATCTTTGATGTATTTCATAGTTCCAATTTTTTTATTTGTTCCAGCGAGATTTTTGACGAGCGACGAGGGTAGCTTCGGAAGGGTTGTCGCAAGCTTTCCATAGGGTAGTGCCTTGCAAGCTGTCGGGCAAGAATTGTTGAACGACAAAATTGCCTGGATAGTCGTGGGCATACTTATAGTTGACTCCGTATCCAAGGTCCTTCATTAGCGAAGTCGGGGCGTTGCGCAGATGCAGAGGAACGGGCTGATTGCCGGTTTGCTCAACCAAAGCGAGAGCATTATTAATAGCCATATAAGCGGAGTTGCTTTTGGCGCTTGTGGCGAGATATATTGTACACTCGGCGAGAGGGATGCGACCTTCGGGCATACCTATTTTCTGTATTGCATCGAAGGTGGCATTGGCGAGGAGTAGGGCATTGGGATTGGCGAGCCCGATATCCTCGGAAGCCGAGATGACCAAACGGCGAGCGATGAACTCGGGGTCCTCGCCACCGGCGAGCATACGAGCGAGCCAATATATAGCGGCGTCGGGGTCGCTACCGCGGATACTCTTGATGAAAGCCGATATGATGTCGTAGTGCATTTCGCCATCCTTATCGTAGGCTTGAGGGTTGCGCTGAAGGCGCTCGGTAACGACTTGGTCGTTGATGACGATGACCTCACCGGCAGCGCTTGATTGCTCGAGAAGGTCGAGAATGTTGAGCAATTTGCGAGCGTCACCACCGGCATATCGGAACAGTGCATCAGTG
Organism: Muribaculaceae bacterium; assembly: GCA_051871715.1. Lineage (GTDB taxonomy): Bacteria > Bacteroidota > Bacteroidia > Bacteroidales > Muribaculaceae > CAG-873. Next base: position 856 of record JBJEDD010000182.1, read on the forward strand.
GACTGTACATCGACCTTGCGTTTGGATAGGATGGAGTCGGTGTTTAATGCAGTATCTAATAGCCGTTTGAGGTCGGATTCATCGAGTGGGTTGAGAGTATATACTTGCGCACGAGAAAGGAGGGGGCGAATAACCTCAAATGAGGGGTTCTCGGTAGTGGCGCCGATAAGAGTGACTGTTCCATCCTCTACAGCGCCTAATAGACTGTCTTGCTGCGACTTGGAGAAGCGATGAATTTCATCAATGAACAAGATAGGACGCCCGGTAGAGAACATACTTGAAGCGTCTTTGCGGCAGCGGTCGATGATTTCACGCACATCCTTGACGCCCGATGTAACGGCGGAGAGAGTGTGGAATTGACTCTTGGTAGCATTAGCGATGATACGTGCGAGGGTGGTTTTACCCACGCCGGGAGGGCCCCAAAGGATAAAAGAACTGACATTGCCGCTCTCAATCATACGGCGTATGATGCCACCGGGACCAACGAGGTGGGTTTGTCCTACATAGTCATCAAGCGAGTGGGGGCGGAGTCGTTCGGCTAATGGTTGCAGAGCCATAATAAAAAATTTTAAAAAGCCCGAGGAAAGTACTCCCTCGGGCTTTTATAAGGTTAATAAATATCAAAGACCGAGCTTCTCGTTGACTTCCTTGTACAAGTCATTGTACTTGGCGGCGAGTTCTTCGTTAGGCTCGATATTGGTGTAGAAAGAGATAGCGAACATATAAGCCTCGCGATAGAGGGCTAATTTGTTGTCGGGATTAGCGGGGTCGGCATTAGCGGGGTCTTGGTCGAGCATAGCAATCATTTCGTTGTATACAGCGGTAGACTCAGCGCTGGGCTTGGAGCCGTTGCCGGCGATGATAAGGCGGGCTTTGCGTTGGATGAGGAAAGGATTGGGGAGAGCGCGAGCGATAACCTCGTTGATGTAGTTGAGACCCTTCTCGGCAGCTGTGTGACGGAGTTCTTCGTTGTCACCGGCAGTGGCGGCAACGTTGAGCCAGCGACCTGAACCGGTCATGTAGTCGCCGAGCTCGGGAGTCTCGGTGTTAGCCATATATTTCTCGAAAGCCTCGGCTGCTTTGGTAAATTCCTTACCCTTGTTGTAGAGGTCGCTGAGGTTGGAGAAGATGGTGGGGTCTTCGGGGAACTTGGTAGCAGCGAGCTCAAATTTCTCGATGGCGATAGAGTCGTTACCTAAAGCGGAGAAGCAACCGGCATAGATGATGTAGTCGTTGGAAGTGAAATAACCATTGGGGTTGCTGTTAAAGAAGAACTCGGCATCGCGGATAGCGTTGTCATATTGCTCGAGAGTAGCTTCGTTGATGAAGCGGAGGCGTTGCATCAAGAAGTTTTTGGGGTTAACAGAGAGGACCTCGTTGGCGGTGTTAAGACTGGCGGTGTAGTCCTTGCCGTAGTAGAGGAGGACGGCATAGCGAGCCTTATCTTCGGGGAAGTGGTTGGGGTTCTGGATATAGCGGCCATATTGCTCGGCGGCTTTGTTCCAGTAGTTAGCTTCGTAATACTTCTCGGCAAGTTCGCGTTGAGCGAGAGCGGATTCGGGAGCGATGCGAAGGAACTCCTCGAGTTTTTGGAGAGCGAATTGAGGATTAACGCGGAAGTAGCTGTTGGCATACTTCACATAGCCTTCGGGGTTGGCGTTGTCGTAGCGGATAGCCATCTCGTACTTGCCGGCAGCAGCACCGAAGTCGCCCTTGTCGAAGAGCATATCACCCTCGAGGATGTAGATAGAGGGCTCCTCGTGCTTGGAGTCCTTGTGGGCCTTAGCGAGGTACTTGTCAATCTCCTTGGCATAAGCGACGGGGTCGGCGTTGTAGTAAGCGCGAGCGATGTTGACAATAATTTCGTAGTTTTTCTTGCCAAGTTTCTGAGCGTTCTTGAAGAGATCCTCGGCAGCAGAAGGGTTACCGTTGAGGAGCTCGAGAGCGCCTTGACCTACATAGTTGTAGGGGTTGGCGGGGTCAGCGGCGATACCGGCTTCGAAGCACTGCTTGGCAGTAGCCTTGTCGCCGAGAGCCAAATTAGTTTGACCTAAGTAATACTGAGCGAGAGCCTTGTCGGTTCCGGCGTCGTTGATAGTACGAGTCAGAATCGTCTTGGCATTTTCATACTGCCCGGCTTTGTAGTATTCGATACCATCTTTGTAGCCTTGGCTCTGGGCTGTTGCCATGATTGTGCATGCCAACAGCATAGTGAAAAATACTTTAATTTTCATATTGATTATGATTTATTTGAGTTCAACAACTTGAATACGATTAGCGCGAGCAGGCATGATGCCCGTCTTGAGAATAATTTTTTGACCGATATTACCGGTAACGAAGGAGTAGAAGCCACCGGCGAGACTACCCGAAGCACCGGTAGTTATCATGTAAATTTGACGGAAGAGAGGATAATCACCGGTGAAGATATACTCTTGATAAGGCTTATATGCACGAGCTTCGCCGGGCTTGTAAATGCTGAGGACTTTGACGCTGTCGACCAGAGTGGCACCTTGGACAGGCTCATCGCAGAGGACTTGCTGAGCGAGCTCGTCGGCAGTGAGGTCGGCAGAAGACATATCAGAAGTAATCCAAGATACGCCGAGGACACCGATGCCGTTTTTGTGTTCCATCACAGCCTTAAAGACTGCGGGAATAGAGCCTTGAGCATAAACGTTAGGACCGAGTTCACGACCATTGAGGAGCGAGTCTCGCATATATTTTACGAGAGAAGAGGATTTGTGGTCAAAGAATACGCGGATAGGCCCGAGGTCGTTGGGCTGGATGTCGTTCCAGTCGGTCGATTCGCCGGAGAGGATTTCGGCGACCTCCTTGATGGTTAATTTTCCGACGGGGTTAGCGGGATTAACAATGAGGGCGACGGCATCGATGGCAATGCGCGAAGAACGCACCATCTTGTTTTTGGACTTGAGGTAATCCTTTTCCTTGTCAGTGAGGTCTCGGGCGATGACGATGGTCTTGGTGTTGAGGCTCATGAGCGAGTCGAGTGCCTCGGTTTGAGGTACATAACGCGTGAGGATGTGAGCATCCGGGTACTGATACTCAAAGACATCAACCTCCTGACGCATAATGTTTTCAAAAGTGTTGTCGCACATCATGGTAGTGGTGCCGGTGGTGTGCGAGTTGGGACTCTTCTCATACTTGAGGCATGACGAGAGCGAGCATATGGCGAGAGAAGCGACTGCCGCGAGTAAAGAATATTTATTCATCATCGTCATCTTGATTGAAAATCTGAGTATACAATTTGTACTGTCTCCAACCGCGATAAATACCATAGATGACCAAGATGGGACCCATAAACCAGCGGAGCCAAGCGATGCGCGACTCGGTAATCATGGGGAAAAAGTCGGTCATGAGGAGGTATCCCATACCCACGTAGACAATGACCATAAAAATGCCGAAAGTAATGCCTAAGATTGTAGACAGAGGCAGCGACTTAGGCTTGCGTTGAGGCTTTAAATCATCCATAGCAGGTGTTGTAGATAGTCTTTTTCCAAGTTTGTGTTTTTAGTCGTGTAAAGTTATAAAATTTTACGTTAATAAATGGCTGTTGGAGTCAAAAAAAATATTAAAAAGTGAGAAAAGGTAGATTTATTTGAAAAAAGCATCGGTAAGGTGAGCACCGCGGAGGTAATCGGCGGTGTCCATGGCACGTTTACCTGCTGGATGTAGTTTGAGGATTTCAACTGCCGAGTTATCACCACAAGCGACGACGAGGGAAGAGCCATCGACAGATATTTCACCGGGTTGCTTGTTGGCTGAGGTGCACTTGAGAGACTTGACTTTGAGAATTTTGACAATTTCGTCCTTGCCATTTACCGACAACGTGGCACGGGCAGCAGGGTATGGCGACAAGCCGCGCACCAAATTGTGGACTTCGGAAGCCGGGCGATACCAATCGATGAGCATATCTTCGGCAAAAATTTTGGGAGCGGGAGTGGGCTCGGAACCACCAAGGAGTTGGTCTTGCGGAATAGGCTCAATGTCACCGATGAGAAGGTGATTAATGGTGTCAATGGTGAGATCGGCACCGAGCATCATGAGTCGGTCGTGAACTGAGCCGCAATCTTCGTCGGGAGCGATATCGATGCTCTGCTGACGAAGTATATCGCCGGTGTCGATTTCATGTTTGAGCAAGAACGTGGTGACGCCGGTGACCGAGTCGCCGTTCATAACAGCGCGGTTGATGGGCGCGGCGCCACGATACTTGGGTAAGAGAGAGGCGTGGAGATTGAAAGTACCCATAGGAGGCATGGACCATACAACCTCGGGGAGCATACGGAAGGCGATGACGACAAAAAGGTCGGCATTGAGGTCACGGAGTTCTTGAACAAAATCAGGGTCTTTAAGTTTGACGGGTTGCATTAAGTGAAGCCCGTGAGCAAGTGCGTATTCCTTGACAGGGGATTGATACATCTTGTGCCCACGTCCGGCGGGCTTGTCGGGCATAGTGACAACGCCGACTACGTTGTAGCCCTCGTTGACGATGCGGTCAAGACTTTGAACTGCAAACTCGGGAGTGCCGAGGAAAACTATTTTAAGATCTTGTTTATTCATTATCAGTCGAAGAAGAATTTATTGCTTGTGCCGCGAGTTGAGACCAGGGAGCCTGTTCGGGGACAGGGGCAGTGATAGAGATTTCCTTGCCGGAGACCGGGTGAATGAAATGGATATGCCGAGCGAGTAATGAAATGCAGCCGTCGGGATTGCTGCGGCGGTCGCCATATTTGAGGTCGCCCTTGATGGGACAGCCGATAGCACTCAATTGCACTCGAATTTGGTGCTTGCGTCCGGTGAGGAGCTCAATTTCGAGCAAATTGTAGTGATCACCGCGGGCGATAACCTTGTAGCGAAGCTTTGCTTCCTTGGCGTGAGCCGACGGTTTATCGGAGATATAGGATTTATTATTGCTCTCTACGGTGGTTATATAATTAATTAATGTGTCGTTGTCGCGAGGGGGGGTACCACGAGTAAGCGCCCAATATGTTTTGTGGATTTCGCCTTTGCGAAGCATGTCATTGAGGCGTGTGAGAGCCTTGGATGTTTTGGCAAAAATCACAGCGCCACCGACGGGGCGGTCGAGGCGATGGACGACGCCCATGAAGACGTTGCCGGGCTTGGCATCGCGCTCCTTGATGAACTCCTTGAGTAAATCGACCAGAGGTTTATCGCCTGTGCGGTCTCCTTGGACGATTTCGCCGGGATGCTTATTAACAATAATGATGTGGTTGTCTTCGTAGAGAATATCCATTTTTATAAAAATATCAGTGCAGCGCCTGTATCGCAAGGCGTTGCACTGTATCATTGATGGTTGAGAAAATCAAATTCCGAGGTCTTGTTTAATGCGAGCAATCTTGGCAGCGGCGTCCTTGTTGCAGCGTTCGTAGTCAGCCTTATCCTTCATGGTGTCGTGCACTTCGACATAGAATTTAATCTTGGGCTCGGTGCCCGAAGGACGGATAGAAATCTTGGAGCCGTCAACAGTGAAGAATTGGAGGACGTTGCTCTTGGCGGGGAAGTCGAGAGTCTCGGTCTCGCCGGTAGCGGGATTAGTGGCGAGGAGGGTTTGGTAATCCTTGATGCAAACCAAGGGGCTGCCACCGATTTCCTTGGGCGGATTTTGGCGGAAGTTGGTCATCATTTGCTGGATTTCTTCGGCGCCGCTCTTGCCGGGACGTACTACCGAGATGCCTTCTTCGTGGCTATAGCCGTTGTTGAGATAGATTTCTTGGAGCATCTGGTTGAAGTCGAGCCCGCGGTCCTTAGCCCAAGCGCAAATTTCGCACATCAGCGAGATAGCCGAAACAGAGTCCTTGTCGCGAGCGAAAGTCTCGGCGAGGAAGCCGTAACTTTCTTCACCGCCACCGATGTAGCGAGCCTTGCCTTCGAGGTCGCGGATGACGGATGCTATCCACTTGAAGCCGGTGTAGCAGTCGTACATCTTGATGCCTTGGTTGTGAGCGATGGCTTTGATGGTCTCGGTGGTTACGATAGTCTTAACGACGTATTCGTTGCCGGTGAGCTTGCCCATTTCGCGATTGCGCAACATGATGTAATTGAGGAGAATCATTACGATTTGGTTGCCGTTGATGAGCTGGTAATCGCCGTTGTTATCGCGGATAACGCAACCGATGCGGTCGGCGTCGGGGTCGGAAGCGAGGACAATATCAGCACCAACTTCCTTAGCCTTGGCGATAGCCATAGCCATAGCCGAAGCGTTCTCGGGGTTGGGGGATTCTACGGTGGGGAAGTCACCCGAGGGGATATCCTGCTCGGGGACGTGGATGATATTTGTGAAGCCGTAGTTGCGCAATGACTGAGGAATCAATTCCACGCCGGTGCCATGGATGGGGGTATATACAATCTTGAGGTCGGATTGACGCTTGATGACTTCGGGGTCGAGAGAAAGCTCCTTGATGGCAGCGAGGAAAGCGTCGTCAACGTCCTTGCCTACAATCTGAATGAGGTCGGGGTTGCCATCAAATTTGATGTCCTCGGGTTTTACGCGACCGACATGGTCAATGATATTGACATCGTGGGGAGCGATAATCTGAGCGCCGTCTTCCCAATAAGCCTTGTAGCCGTTGTATTCCTTGGGATTGTGCGAGGCGGTGATGTTGACACCGCTCTGGCAGCCGAAATGACGAATGGCAAATGACAACTCGGGGGTAGGGCGGAAGTTGTCGAAGAGGAATACCTTAATGCCGTTGGCAGAGAAAACGCTTGCAACGATTTCGGCAAACTTGCGGGAATTATTGCGGACGTCGTGACCGACGGCAACGCGGATTTCGGGGAGGTTGGGGAAAGCCTCGTGGAGATAGTTTGCGAGACCTTGAGTGGCGGCGCCTACGGTGTATTTATTCATGCGGTTGGTGCCGGCGCCCATGATGCCACGCAAGCCACCGGTGCCGAATTCCAAGTCCTTGTAGAATGACTCGATGAGGTCGGTCTTGTCTTCGTTGTCAAGCATCGCTTTGACGGCAGCACGAGTTTCGTCGTCGTAGCTGCTGCCGAGCCATTGCTGTGCTTTCTTTGTTACCTGAGAAAGGAGTTCTTGTTGTGTATCCATATTGAGTTAAAGATTATTTAGTATTACATAATGTGCAAATGTACGAAAAAAATCTTGAAAACTATGCAAATGAGGAAAATTATTTAAAACCGGGCATACAAAGGCGCCCGAGCATGAAGGTGAGAGAAGCAGTGCCATCCATAGTCGGCTCGTTGGTAGAGTAGTCGCTGTAGTCATCGTGATAGACTACAATGTCGTTTTGCATTGAAGCAAAGCGGTCTTCACGACGAAGATTAACGCCCCACAACGAGTTGAAGATATTGGTGTACACGGGACCGTCGACTAATCCGCCGACGAGGAAGTCTCGTCCGGGACGACCGTTGATAGCCATATTGCTCAAAGCCGAGTGTGGGTCTTGAGGGGAAGAAACTTCAATGTTGTCGGGCATGATAATCAT
>JBJEDD010000183.1:0-8336 GCA_051871715.1 Muribaculaceae bacterium
CATAGCGGTGAGGGCAGCCTCTTGGTTGGCAAGGTTTTGCAGGACCAGTTGCATGGCAGCGCCATCAGCCGGTGGATTATCAGCCTGCCCCGAGAGCAAGTCGGAGCGCATATCGCGCAACTCGAAGATGCGTTGGGCGGCGAGTTCGGCGCGCTTGGAGAGCGACGAACTGCGTATCATATCTTGAGTCATCGCCTGACGAGCGGCATCAGTCTCGAGGATAGTAGGCTCGGCAGCGACAGCCACGGGTAGCACAGGGGTGTCGACTTCAACACCCTCGGGAGTATTCACCGCCAGTGGGCGACCATCCTCGGTGAGCACCATATAGGGCGTAGAGCCTGCCTTGAATTGCACGAGCCATTGGTTGTCCTTATCGGCAACGCCGCGAGTGGTGAAAGTCACCGACTTGAGGCGCACCGTAGTCGAAGTCTCGGTGATAGCATCATTGATAGCCAAGTGGCGGCGAGCATAGTTGTAGAACTCGCCCGGGGTGAGCAGTGTGTGCTCGGTCTCGATGGTGATATCCACCTCGGTGAGGGGCAACGAGTAGATGAGACCATACTCGTTGACCTTGGAGGCAGTGAGGCGCTGAGTGGTCTGAGCCTGCGCAGTCAAGGCGATGCCACAAGCGAGTGTGGCTATAAGAAGAGACTTGAGTTTCATATCTTTTGTTCGTTATCCATTACAAATTTAATAGCCTTGCCGATATTGTCGGCGACGTCCTGAGCGGTGACACCATATGTGCCATGGACCTCAGCAGCCATCTCGCCAGCCAAGCCGTGGATATAAGGAGCGACAAGCGCCGCCAACTCGGGCTTGAGCCCACGAGCAATGAGCGATACCAGGAGTCCGGTGAGCACATCGCCGGTGCCGGCAGTGGCAAGAGCCGGGGTGCCGGTGGGATTGAAGTAAACCTTGCCGTCGGGGCGGACAATGGCAGTGAAATGTCCCTTGAGGACAATGATTATATGGCGACGACAAGCGACATCGATAGCCTTGAGCAGTCGGGCATATGACGAGGGTTGACGTCCGAAAATCTTATCAAATTCTCCCACATGAGGTGTGAGCACCGACATCACCGGCACATGGTTGAGCAGGTCGGGACGAATGGCGATGCAATTGAGTGCATCGGCATCGAGGACCACGGGGCGGCTATTGGCGTTGGCAACCTTGAGGAATTGGTCGAGCGCATCGATAGTAGCATCAGCGGTACCCATACCGGGACCGATAGCCACTGCATCATAATTGCGCTTGAGAACGATACTGTTGATGGCGAGGTCGCCGGGATCGGTCTCGTAGAGGGCACAAGGGACAGCACTTTGCAACACGAAGAAGCCACAGCGAGGACCATGGACAGTGACCTTGCCACAGCCGCCGCGCAATGCCGCACGTGCCGCAAGGACTGCAGCACCCAGCATGCCGTGGGAGCCGGCAAAGATAATAGCATCGCCACTATCAGCCTTAGACTCGAAGAGCGAGCGCCGTGGGAGCAGATTGTGGATATCGGCTTGCTCAATCATGCGATAGCGCCACGGAGCCTTCTCCATAGCACGACGGCTGAAATCGGCAGGGATAATTTTCCACGCGCCGAGCAACTCGGCATTTTCCTTGAGGAAGAATGCGGCACGCGGCAAGCCGATAGCCAAGGTAATAGTGGCGTGGATGATATTGCGAGACAAGAGGCTGTCGACAGCATCGACCAGCAAGCCCGAGGGCACATCAATAGAAATGACGCGCGGAGCCACATCGTTGATATGTCGCACGATGCTCTGGTAACCGCCACTCAGGGGCGAGCAACGCTCGGTACCAAACAAACCGTCAATGACCGTGACGTCATCCTGCAAGTCGGGCATGGAGAATTGCATACCGGTAATCTCGGTGAGCACATCGGCACCACAAGCCTCGACAAGGCGGTCGCGCAACTCAAGGCATAGATCGGTGAGTCGCTTGCCTCCCACATTGAAGAGGTAAACATCGGGGCGAATGCCTTGCTGGCACAGGAAGCGAGCCGTTGCCAGAGCATACGCACCATTGAGGTCGGGACCGGCAAAGATAACAATGCGGTGTCCGGGGATAATTCCGGTAATTATCTCCATTGCGAGGTTCTCACCGATATTCTCTACGAAGGTGCTTTGGGTGATGCCTTGTTCGCGGAGAGTATATTCAGTGATTGCTCTTATCTCGTCTGACGAAAAAATCTTCATTACTATTGCTATTGGAATATTTGTGCAAAGGTACTAAATCTTTGTAATATTCGCATCAGATTTTTTGCCAATATATGGTAAACCGGTGTATCGAATCATAAAAATTGTTAGCACGAGGGTGCAGGCGGCACCGGCAATATACGACAGCGGAGTAGCGCCCATACCGATAAACTGCCCCGACTGGAAGACGAAAGTGCTCACCACATCGGTCATAACGACAGCGGGAATTAGAGCTACCCACACATTGGCACCACGACGATAGAGCCACACATATATAGCCCACAGGGTGATGGTGGCAAGGGTCTGGTTGCTCCACGCAAAGTAGCGCCAGATAATGGCGAAATCAATCTGTGAGAGGATATAGCCGGCGACAAACAAGGGCAGGCTCACCAACAAGCGATTGACCAGCGGGCGCTGATTGTAGTTGAACATATCGCTGAGCATGAGTCGAGCCGAGCGGAAAGCCGTGTCGCCCGAGGTGATGGGGGCAGCCACGACGCCAAGTATAGCCAAGACACCGCCAATCTTGCCCAAGGTGGTGGTAGATATCACACTCACCACCCAAGCCGGATTGTTGCCATTAGCAGCCAACTGACTGTTGAGCGCATCAATAGCGCCGAAGAAAGCCATAGCGATGGCAGCCCAAATGAGGGCGATGATGCTCTCGGTAATCATTGCGCCGAAGAACACCGAGCGACATTGATGCTCCTTGTCGACACAACGCGCCATCAACGGCGACTGAGTGGCATGGAAGCCCGATATGGCACCGCAAGCAATTGTGATACACACCGTGGGGAAGATGGGCAGTGTGTCGGCAGCGCTGTGGAAGTTGTGGAAACTCATCTCAGGAATGTCGTATGATTGGAAGAACAAGACTCCCAATAAGCCCAAAGCCATAAGCAACATAGCGGCGCCAAAGATGGGATAAATCTTGCCTATAACCTTATCAACAGGCAGCACGGTAGCAATGACATAGTAGCCGAGAATGATATAAAGCCATATTTGCGATGATATAGACTCGCATAGCGTAGCCATAAGAGCAGCGGGGCTGGTGATAAAGACGGTGCCGACAAGAATCATCAAAAGCACCGAGAATACGCGCACCAGCCAACGAACCTTCTTGCCGAGTGTGTCACCTATGACCTCGGGGAGCGACTTTCCATCGTGACGCAAAATCATCATGCCCGAGAGGTAGTCGTGCATGGCACCGAAGAAGATACCACCGATGGTAATCCACAGGAAAGCCACCGGACCGAAGCACGCACCGAGGATGGCACCGAAAATGGGACCGGTGCCTGCGATATTGAGCAACTGCACCAAGAAGACACGCCAACGAGGCATCTCGATATAGTCGACACCATCGGCACAGCGGTGGCAAGGGGTAATGATTGAGTCATCGACTCCGGCTTGGCGCTCGATATACTTGCCATAGGTGAAATAAGCCACCACCAAGGCGGCAAGGCACAGCAAGAAGGTAATCATATAATTTATGTGTATCAAAAAAATGAGCCGGGTACACCGGATAAAACCCGTGAACCCGGCTCCCCACATGTACTACAATTTATTCAAATTCTACAAGAGGCTCGTTGGTGCTGACCACTTGGTCGGTGGTTACGAGCACGCGCTTGACGGTGCCTGCAAATTCGGATTGGATATCATTCTCCATCTTCATAGCCTCGTACACGAGGAGGACAGAGCCCTTAGATACCTTATCGCCTGCCTTCACCTTAATCTCGACGACGCGACCGCCCATGGGAGCGTTCTGTGTAGGACCGGTGATGGGCTCAACCTTTGCGGTTTCTTCTGCGGCAGCCTCGGCAGCGGGAGCAGCAGCCTGTGCAGCATCAAATTCCTCTTTGCGACGGCGCTTGAGGAAGCCGTTGGCAACGGTGGGAAGCAATGCAAGGAGCAGTTCTTCCTCGGTATTTTGAGCCAACTTCACGCCACCAAACTCAGCAAGGACGGGATTATCGGGAGTCTTGTAAGTGGAGACATCATAGGGCTTCTCGGTAGCATCACCGGTAATCTTGCGACGGAACTCGGGGTCGACGGGCACAGGGGTGTGACCATATTCGCCCTTAACCAGCGAGATGAACTGATTGGAGCAGTTGCTGTAGTCGGGCTTGCCTTTCTTGCGGTCAAGAGCCACATTAACAGCCTGCGCACCAACAATTTGCGATGTAGGAGTAACGAGAGGCACGAGACCGGCGTCACGGCGTACCATGGGGATGAGGGCCATAGAATCGTTGAGCAGGTCCTCGGCTTGGAGCGCCTTGAGTTGAGCGACCATATTGGAATACATACCACCTGGCACCTCAGCATTCTTGACGATTTCGTTGGGCTTGGGGAAGCCGAAGTAAGCCTCGATAGCGTGGCAAGCATCAAGGAGGGTAGCCTCGTCACCTGCCTTAGCAGCGGCGATAGCCTTGTCGAAGAGAGCATCGACATCAGCGGGAAGAGTATCCTTGAGCGGGTCAAATTCGCGCGGGAAATTGTTCTTGTTGAGGTCGTAATCGGCAAGCGAGCGACGAGCCTCGAGGAGTTGCTTGCGGATAGCGCCGACAGCCTCCATATTAGCTTCGATTTCAACGCCCAACTTCTTGGCGAAGACATAAATCAACTCGATAGCCGGAGCGGCAGAGCCACCACCGAACCACCAAATGTTGGTGTCGAGGATATCCACGCCGTTGAGGATAGCCATCAACGACGAAGCCAAGCCGTAGCCGGGAGTACAGTGGGTGTGGAAGTCAACAGGCACCTTGACGGCAGCTTTGAGCTTTGAGATAATAGAAGCGGCACGCGAGGGCGTAACCAAGCCTGCCATATCCTTGAGGGTGATGATGCCGGCACCGAGGCGCTCCATCTCCACAGCTTTATTTACGAAATATTCATCGGTGAAGATGAGCTGAGGCTTCTTGCCGAAGAGCTTGCCGAAGAAGCCCTTCTTCTCCTCGGTCTTGGGGTCGACGGTGTAGCACACTGCGCCGTCGGCGATGCCACCGATATTGTTAATCATCTTGATAGACTCCTTGACATTGTCGATATCGTTGAGAGCATCGAAGATACGCATCACATTGAGACCGTTGCGGTCGGCTTCCTCATAGAAGCCCTTGAGCACATAATCGGGATAAGGCACATAGCCGAAGAGGTTGCGACCGCGCGAAAGAGCCGACAACAGGGACTTGCCCTTCATCTTGGCGGATATGGAGCGCAGACGATTCCACGGCGATTCATCGAGGTAGCGCATCACCGAGTCGGGCACTGCACCACCCCACACTTCCATGATGTAGAAGCCGGCGTTCTCGTAATGAGGCAACAATTTATCAATCTCAGCCTGGCTGAGACGTGTTGCAAACAAAGATTGCTGACCATCTCTGAGGGTCAAATCGCGAATTTTCAGTTTACGTGTTTCCATTTTAGAGTTATTTGCTCGTTAGTTTCTGCAAAGATAGAACGTATTTTTCAATTAAAGAAATTTTTCTGCAAAAAAATTTTTCAAGCCCAAAAAGACCTTCAACAATTGGCACAAACACCTTAATATAACAATAACAAACGACTGGAAGAAATCTTTGCAAAAAACAAAAAATTTCTTCAAAATATTACTCGAAAAAAGCAATACCAACTCCCCTAAACAATAAACCATAAACAATAAACCCTCGGCTTTAAATCTTTCTTCATATTTATGAGATATAAATGTAATAATAGGGGCGTAATTTTGCAGCGTAAAAAAACAGAACGTGCAATGAAAGTAAAGAAGAAAGAGTTTTTAGTAATGCTATTTTGGCTCTGTGGAGTCGCGGCTGCAACAGCCGGTACTGTAGAGGGTATCGTGACCGATACCACAGACAATCAGGGGCTTATAGGCGCTGTGGTGAGCGCCGGCAGTCGAGCAACTGCCACGGATATTGATGGTTATTTCAGTATTGAATTACCTGCAGGAGAGTATAGATTTGAAGTAAGTTATGTAGGTTATAAATCTCAAGTGAAAGAGGCGGTGAGTGTACCGGCAACGGGCACCATCGCCATTAATTTTGCATTGTCGCCCGACATTGAGCAGCTTGGCGAAGTGACCGTGACGGCAGTAGCTCGACGCGACACCGAGGTGGCACAGATACAATCGCAGCGACAGAGCTTGGTAGTGCAGAGCGGTATCTCGGCTCGACAGATTGAGCGCTCGCAGGACAAGAATGCCTCGGAGGTTATACGCCGCGTGCCCGGAGTGTCAATAATCGACGAGCGCTTCATCATCGTGCGTGGCTTGTCGCAGAGATATAATAATGTGTGGCTCAACGGTGGCGCAGTGCCCAGTAGCGAAGCCGACACACGCGCATTCTCATTCGATATTATCCCGGCTCAGCAAGTCGACAACATAGTGATAGTGAAGAGCCCGGCACCGGAGTATCCGGCAGACTTCACCGGCGGATTTGTACTGGTGAACACCAAGCAACAGCCCACAGATACAGGCTTGAAGTTATCAATAGGCGTTGGCTACAACGACAAGACGCATTTCCGCAATTTCCTCAGTAGCGAAGGCTACACGGCAGATATATTCGGCTTCGGAGCGGGCTGTCGCTCGCTTGATGCCGGCATGACGGGACGATTGAACACCTATCCCGGATATAGCGAGCGCATAGATGTGCTCAACAACGGATTGAATAACAACTGGCACATACACAACATAAAGCCTATCGGCGACTTGAAGGTCAACGCCGGCTACGACCACACATGGCGCGATGTCAACGGCGCCACACTCGGGCTGCTCGCCGCGCTGAACTACAGCAATACCTACAAGGCACTGACCGATATGGAGAATTCACTCTATGGTCCCTACGACACCACCAACAACAAGGAAGTTGCCCTGCGCCGTGCCACCGACAATCAATACAGCAACAATGTCAACCTGGGAGCGATGCTCAATATGTTCTTGCATCCGCGCGATTCACGGCACTACTTTGAGTGGAAAAATCTGTTCAACCTCACCACCGTCGACCGCTACTCCGACCGTGTAGGCTTCAATGCCCAACCCGACAATATCAACACGATGGAGTATTATTACAGCTCGCGCGCTACGTTTAACACCCAATTCACCGGACGTCACAGTTTTGACACCTCCGATTTGGACTGGAATGTAGGCTACGCCTATGCCAACCGCGAGTTGCCCGACCGACGACTCATTGAACGCACCGACCGCACCAATCAGACAATGGGTATCTATCGCATTAGCCGCGAATTTACCAAACTCGACGAACACATAGGCTCGGTAGGCGCCAATTACCGTCTCAACATACCGGTGGCAACTCTTGAGACCAAATTGCGTACCGGCGCATATGGAGAATATCGAACTCGTCGCTATCGCACTCGCCAGTTCCAGTATGGCTGGCAACCCGAGAACACACTTCCGGCAGGTTTCCTCTTTGATCCAAATGTCGCCGACAACGTGTTGATCGACAGCAATTACGGTCCCGACAAATTATATATGTACGAGGAAGTCAACTACCTCAACAATTACGAGGGCAATCAAACCCTGATAGCCGGCTATGCCGGTTGGGAGATACCGGTCAACGCCTTCGACTTCTATGTGGGTGTGCGCTACGAGTACAACCGCCAGGAGCTGAAACTCAACACCGTGCAATATGAGGAGAGCCTGCGCAGCACCATATACACAGGCAACGACCTGTTCCCCTCGGCAAACGTATGCTACCACATAGACGACAAGCAACAATTACGCGCGGCATACGGGCGCTCGATCAATCGCCCGGAGTTCCGCGAATTGTCGCCCTCGGTATACTACGACTTTGAGCTCGGCAGCAACGTTATGGGCAACTACGACCTTCAACCGGCACATATCGACAATGTAGACTTGCGCTACGAGATATATCCGTCGACCGGCGAACTACTGTCGGTAGCCCTATTTTACAAGCACTTCAGCAACCCCATCGAGTGGACCTACACGGTCGCCGGAGGCACCGACTTGATATACTCCTTTGTGAACGCACGAGGTGCCGACAATGTAGGCGTAGAGGTAGATGTGCGCAAGAACTTGGATTTCATCGGTTTGCGCGACTTCTCGGTATCGTTCAACGGAGCATTGATTAATAGCAAGGTGCGCTTTGATGGCACGGGCAACAACAT
>JBJEDD010000184.1:0-8324 GCA_051871715.1 Muribaculaceae bacterium
GGGATGTAGAAAGTGGCTTTGGCGCCCTTGCCGAGGAGACGGAGACCCTCACCGAAGCCGGGGATAACGCCGGCGGGGCTCATCTTGGCGGGCTGGTCCTCGCGAGATTGGTCGAATACGGTGCCGTCGATGAGTTTGCCCACATAGTTGAGTGTAACCAAGGTGTTGTTGCTGATGGTGGTGGTGTCGCCGGGAACGGAAATGGTGTAAGCGAGACCCGACTCGGTGAATTTGATGCCTTCTTGAGTCTTGAGTTTGTCAAAGAAAGCCTTGCAAGAGATGGCGTTTTGCTGAGCCTCGGGCGACTCGGCGATGCGAGCCTCCTCGCGAGCCTCCTCGACGTTGCGCACTTGCTGCATCAGACCGGTGTACAAGCCTTGGAGGGCGCGGATATCTTCCATGTTGACGCTATCGGCTTGGAATGCGCGCATGAAGTTTTTGAGGACAGCCTCGCGGTCGACTTTCACGCCGGCTTCCTCGAGGGATGCGAGTTCTTGAGCCATGCGCATACCAACTTGGAGACCCATCATCACACCGTTGCCCTTGCCCTCGGACAGAGCGATGCGGATGCCCTTGATGAGGTCTTGCTTCATTTGGTCGTTCTTGCTTTCGTCAGAGAAGTTTTGATAGTCGGCGAGGATGTAGCCACCTACCATTTGACCGTAAATCTGAGAGATAGAATCACCAACGGCTTCGGATACTTGGAAACGCTCCTCGATAGAGGGAGCCTCGGTATTTTCAACAGTTTTGTTGCAAGCAGTAGTAGCCATCATAGCGATAGCAGCGGCTGCCATAATTAATTTCTTCATTTCTGTATAAGTGTTAAGATGTTAATTCTTAATTAATTGAGATGAGCGATACGTCAAAGATGAGAGTTTGGTTGGGACCAATGCCGGGGACACCCTGTGCGCCGTAAGCGAGGTTGGCAGGGATGAACAAGCGCCATTTGTCGCCGACGCTCATGAGTTGGAGCGCCTCTACCCATCCGGGAATAACCTGGGTAACGCCGAAGGTGGCGGGAGTGCCGCGCTCCTCGGAGGAGTCAAAGACGGTGCCGTCGATGAGACGCCCGGTGTAGTGGACGGTGACGCGGTCGTTGACACCGGGGTGAGCGCCTTCGCCGGCGATGAGCACCTCATACTGCAATCCCGAGGCGGTGACAGTGACATCGCTGCGCTTAGCGTTGGAGTCAAGGAAGTCCTTGCCTGCCTTGGCGTTAGCCTCGGCAGCCTCGCGCTCGTTGGCTTGCTGGCGCAGTTCCAGGTCCTTGAAATATGCGTTGATGACCTCCTTGGCTTCGTCGTAAGTCATGCGAGGCTTGGCACCGGCATACACGGCAGCAACGCCATCGGCAAAGGTGGCAAAATCGATGCTGTCAATGCCTGAAGCGCGGAAATTGTTGCCCATGCTGAGTCCGAGGGCATAACTAAGGCGGTCAAATTTTTCTTCACTCATAGGTGTATTTTTGCTTTTAATAGTAGTTTGCGGATTTTTCGGCGACAAAGTTACTCACTTGCGGCGAAGTATCCAATTAATTAACAATAATTTAGTGTCATTCGTCGACCAAGCAGGCATCAAGAGCGGCGGTGATAGCCTCGCGATCCATGTTTTTGCCGATGAAAACCAACTTGATCATGCGGTCGCCCACCTTGTCGTCCCAATCGCGAGCGATAGACGGGTCGGCGGCAATCATTTGGCGCAATTCTTCCTCGGGTGCGGTAGCAAACCAGCGTCCTGCCTCGGTTACCTTGCGTTGTACACCGGCTTGCTCAAAGAGGTAGGACATATCGGTATTGGTGTCGAAATATAGCAAGCCCTTGGTGCGGATAACCTCGGCGGGCCAATGTTTGCCCACGAAGTAGTCAAACTTGTTGAGGTCAAAGGGTGCGCGGCGGTAATAAACAAATGTGCCGATGCCGTATTCCTCTGCCTCACCCTCCTCGTGGTCATGGTCGTGGTGGTGATGATGATGATGATCGTGGTCGTGGTCATCATCATCGTGGTCGTGGTGATGGTGGTGATGTGCCTCGTGCTCTTCCTCCTCGCTGACGGGGCGCTCCATCTCGGCAATCCATGCAGCAGAGGTTGCGACGGAGTCGTAACTGAACAAGTGGGTGTTGAGTAAGGTCTCGAGGGGCACGTCGGCATAGTCGCAGTCAATGATATTGGCAACGGGCTGCAGAGCCTTGATGACTTGGCGCAAGTGGGCTGCATCGGCGCGAGTCACCTCGCTTATCTTGTTGAGCAATACGATGTTGCAGAACTCAACTTGCTGAATGACGAGGTTCTCGATGTCGTCCTCGTCGAGGTTGGGACGCGATAGGGCATCGCCGTTGGCAAATTCGCTGCTCATGCGCAGGGCATCGACCACGGTGACGATGCAGTCGAGCACCGGCAGGGGTCCGTGCTCGCCGCCCTCGGCGACTTGCGGAATCATGGCGATGGTGCGAGCGATGGGCTCGGGCTCGCAGATGCCGCTGGCTTCGACCACGATGTAGTCAAACTTGCCGGCGCGAGTGATTTCCATGAGTTGCTTTACGAGGTCCATCTTGAGGGTGCAGCAGATGCAGCCATTCTGCAAGGCGACGAGGTCGTCGCTGCCGGCGCCACCGACTACGCCACCCTTCTGGATGAGCGCTGCATCGATATTTACTTCGCCTATGTCGTTGACTATTACCGCAAAGCGTATGCCGCGGCGGTTGTTGAGGATGCGGTTGAGCAGTGTTGTCTTGCCGCTACCGAGGTATCCGGTGAGCAGCAGTACGGGGATTGTTGAGTGTTTCATTTTGTTAATGTATGATTAGATGCCGGTGTAGGAGTGCGGCGATAGCGCGCGCAACTCGGCTTTCACAGCCTCGGAGACCTCGAGTGTATCGATAAACTCGGCGATAGCCTCGGCGGTGATAGTGGTGTTGGTGCGTGTGAGATTTTTGAGAGTTTCGTAGGGGTTGGGATAGCCTTCGCGGCGGAGGATAGTCTGAATACCCTCGGCGACGACAGCCCACGCGGCATTGAGGTCGGCAGCGATGGCATCAGCGTTGAGCAATAGTTTGCCCAAGCCCTTGGCGGTAGAGGCGATGGCGATGAGGGCATGAGCCATGGGTACACCGATGTTGCGGAGGACAGTGGAGTCGGTAAGGTCGCGTTGCAGGCGCGAGAGGGGCAATTTGGTGCTCAGGTGAGCGAGCAAGGCATTAGCGACGCCCATATTGCCCTCGGAGTTCTCGAAGTCGATGGGATTAACCTTGTGAGGCATAGCCGATGAGCCTACTTCGCCGGCTTTGATGCGCTGCTTGAAGTAGTTCATCGAGATGTACATCCACATATCGCGGTCGAGGTCGATGATGATAGTGTTGATGCGACGCATGGCATCGAGCACGGCGGCGAGATTGTCGTAATTGGAAATCTGTGTGGTGAAGGATTCGCGTCCGATACCGAGGTCCTCGCGAAGGAAGCGCTCGGCAAATGCAGCCCAGTCAATGTCGGGGAACGCCACATGGTGGGCATTGAAATTGCCGGTAGCACCGCCGAATTTGCCGGTGACGGGTGCTTGGCGCAGCATCTCCAATTGCTGGCGCAGGCGGTAGACATACACCTCGATTTCCTTGCCGAGGCGAGTGGGCGAGGCGGGCTGTCCGTGGGTGTGGGCGAGCATGGGGATATCATACCATTGCTGAGCCAAGCCCTCGAGGGTGTCAATGAGGGAGGAAACAGCGGGAACAAAAACCTCGTCGAGGGCAGCCTTGAGCGACATGGGTACAGAGGTGTTGTTGATATCTTGGCTGGTGAGACCAAAGTGGATATATTCCTTGTAAGCACTCAGCCCCAGGGCATCGAAGCGGCGCTTGATGAAGTATTCCACGGCTTTGACATCGTGATTGGTTGTTTGCTCTATCTCCTTGATTTCAAGGGCATCTGCGGTGGAAAATTCGCTATAAATACGAGGCAGAGCGGCAAGCGCATCGGCTGGAATGTCCTTGAGAGCCGGCAGAGGGATGCGCGTCAGGGCGATGAAATACTTGATTTCGACTTCTACACGATAGCGGATAAGACCGAATTCCGAGAAATAGGGTGCGAGAGCCTCGCATTTTGAGCGATATCTGCCATCGACGGGCGATATGGCTGTAAGAGCAGTAAGTTCCATACTTTGGGGATAGTTCTTTGTTGAAAACGAGTACAAAGGTACAAAAAATCGCCGAATTATGCTTGAGTGTTTGCTTATTTCGGCAAAATTTTGCAACTTTGCACTCGACAGTTAGGAAAAGTGTATAAAACCTACACAAAACCGAAGAGTTTAATGTAATTATGGAGATAAAACGAGACATCATCGAAGACTTCAAGCGATGGAGAGAAATGCCCGATCGCAAGCCCATATTGCTCAAGGGTGCGCGCCAGATAGGAAAGACCTGGGCGATGGAAGCTTTTGGCAAGGAATGTTTTGACTATTGTGTCAAATTTGACTTCGACCGACAGCCCGAATTGAAATCTATATTTGAGACGACCAAGTCGCCCGACCGCATCGTCAAGGAGTTATCGCTATATTGTGAGCAGCCGATAATTCCGGGGCGCACGTTAATTTTGTTTGATGAAATCCAAGAATGTGAGGCAGCACTGAATAGTCTTAAATATTTCTGCGAAGAGGCTCCACAATATCATATTATTGCAGCGGGCTCGTTATTGGGGGTAGCCGTCAAGAAGCGCAAAATGACAGTTCCGGTGGGCAAGGTCAAGGTAATGCGGATGTACCCACTTTCCTTCAAGGAGTTTCTCCGTGCAGCCGATCCGGAGACTTATCAATATGTCGACTTGTTGAGTGAGATAAAGCATTTGCCATTAATAATTCTTAATAAATTACGTGCAGAGTATCGACGTTATCAAGTGTCGGGAGGGATGCCTGAGCCCGTAGTCGCTTTGCTCGATAATCGTGGAATAGGCACCGTGGAGGATACCTTGCAAGATATTCTTGACCTATATGAATTGGATTTTGCCAAGTATGCCGACGCACGCGAAATACCGCGCATACATGCCATATGGCACTCGTTGCCGGCTCAACTATCAAAGGAGAATCGCAAATTCGTATACAAGGTGGTCAAGTCGGGTGCACGTAGCAAGGACTACGAAGACGCATTAATGTGGCTCGAGGATGCCGGAATGATATATCGCATCTACAACATCAGCAAGCCCGGGATACCGCTTTCGGCATATGCACAGTCAGATGCATTCAAAGTATATGCCTGCGACTGCGGACTGTTGCGCCGACTGGCTCGCTTGCCAGCCTCGATAGTGACAGACCCGGTTGCCAATTACACCGAGTTTAAGGGGGCATTGGCTGAAAATGTTGTGCTGCAATCGATTATGGCTTGCTTCGACCATCAATTGCCATGCTATTGGACATCAGATGGAACCGCTGAGGTGGAATTTGTAGTACAACGAGGTGAGAATATTATCCCTATAGAGGTGAAAGCCGAAGAGAACATCGGTGGAAATAGTCTATCCGTTTATACCAAGAAGTATACTCCGGCTTATCGTGTGAGGTTCTCGATGCTGAATTTACAATTTAACGGAGGCTTACTTAGTTGCCCTTCGCCGATGGCTCCGTGGCTCGACCGCCTACTGTCTTTTGCTGCTGAGTCGAAGTAAGAGCCAATAAATGTTAAATTGTTTGGATTGAATGACAAAATAGACTATATTTGCCGTGAAAAACCTAACCTAAAAACTGAATATATGGCAAAAGTTCAAGGAGCGGTCACAATCGACACTAATCGCTGCAAAGGATGCAACCTGTGTGCGGTGGCATGCCCGGCAGATGTGTTGTCGCTCCAGCCCAAAGAAGTAAATGACCGAGGATACCATTATGCCTACGTCGTAAATCCCGACGCATGCATTGGATGCTCGTCGTGTGCAATGGTATGCCCCGATGCATGCATTGAGGTATATCGAGTAGTCAACAAATCATAATCGTGCTCGACATGGAAGAAGTAAAATTGATGAAAGGCAACGAGGCGATAGCCCACGCTGCCATCCGCTATGGCGTCGACGGCTATTTCGGATACCCCATCACCCCTCAATCCGAGGTACTCGAGACCCTCGAAGAATTAATGCCCTGGGAGACTACCGGCATGGTTGTACTTCAAGCCGAGAGCGAGTTGGCTGCCATCAATATGGTATATGGCGGAGCCGCCTCGGGCAAGGCAGTGATGACATCATCATCGTCGCCAGGTGTGAGCCTCAAGCAAGAGGGCATCAGTTATATT
This sequence comes from Muribaculaceae bacterium, assembly GCA_051871715.1. Classification (GTDB taxonomy): domain Bacteria; phylum Bacteroidota; class Bacteroidia; order Bacteroidales; family Muribaculaceae; genus CAG-873. The sequence goes on from JBJEDD010000184.1 coordinate 6,255, forward strand.
GCTGCCAGCGAGTTGCCTGCCCTTATTGTCAACGTAATGCGTGGCGGTCCCGGCTTGGGCACCATCCAGCCGTCGCAAGCCGACTATTTTCAGGCTTGCAAGGGTGGCGGTCACGGCGATTATCACCTCATCGTCCTTGCACCGGCTACCGTCCAGGAGATGGCAGACTTTGTCGGCTTGGGCTTTGACCTCGCATTCAAGTATCGCAATCCGGCAATGATACTCGCCGACGGCATCGTCGGTCAGATGATGGAGAAGGTGGTATTGCCGCCCTTCCGTCCGCGTCGCACTGCCGAGGAGATTGCCAAGCAATGCCCCTGGGCTGTCACCGGCAAGGGTGGTCGCGGACATCGCAACATCGTCACATCCCTCGAGATGGAGTCGCCCGCTATGGAGCAAAACAACTTGCGCTTCCAACGCACATATGCCGAGATTGAGGCTAACGAGGTGCGCTACCAGGAGTATTACACCGAGGACGCCGAGTACCTCATCGTTGCATTTGGCTCGGTGGCTCGCATTTGCCTCAAGGCAATTGAGGACGCTCGTGCCGCCGGTATGAAAGTCGGGTTGTTGCGTCCCATCACCTTGTGGCCCTTCCCGTCCAAGGCGCTTGACGAGTTGTCAAAGCGCATCAAGGGTGCATTGGTTGTCGAGCTCAACGCCGGACAGATGATTGAAGACGTGAAACTTAGTGTAAATTGCCGCGTGCCCGTCTACCACTTCGGTCGCATGGGCGGTATGATTCCCAACCCCACCGAGGTGCTCGATGCCTTGCGTGCAGATTTTAACATCTAATTCTTACTGCCATGAAACCCGAAGAAATTATTAAACCCGAGAATAAGATTTTTTCACGTCCTCGCTTGCTCGACGACCGCAATACCCACTATTGCCCCGGTTGCTCCCATGGTGTCGTTCACCGCATCATTGCCGAGTTGATCGACGAGATGGGCTTGGAAGATAAGGCTATCGGTGTCGCACCTGTGGGCTGTGCCGTCTTTGCTTATAATTATATAGATGTAGACTGGGTGGAAGCAGCCCACGGACGTGCTCCCGCCGTGGCTACCGCGTTGTCGCGCCTCAACCCCGGTCACTTGGTATTCTCATACCAGGGCGATGGTGACCTCTCGGCAATCGGTACCGCCGAGACCATCCATGCCGCCAACCGTGGCGAGAATATCGCTATCATCTTCATCAACAATGGTATCTACGGCATGACCGGCGGTCAAATGGCTCCGACTACCCTGCTGGGCATGAAGACTGCCACCACTCCCTATGGACGACGTGCCGATCTCAATGGCTACCCGTTGCGCATCAGCGAGTTGCTCGAGCGCCTTGACGGTACCTGCTATGTCACCCGCCAGGCTGTTCACACCGCTGCCGCTGTCCGCAAGACCAAGGCTGCTATCCGCAAGGCATTTGAAAATGCTGTCGCCGGTCGCGGCACATCGGTGGTCGAAGTCGTGTCGACTTGCAACTCCGGATGGAAGATGTCCCCCGCTCAATCCAACGAATGGATGGCTGAGCATATGTTTGAACGTTATCCCTTAGGCGACCTTAAAAACATCTGAACACTATGAAAGAAGAAATAATTATTGCCGGTTTCGGCGGACAGGGTGTACTCTCAATGGGTAAAATTCTGGCTTACGCCGGACTGATGAACAACCTGGAAGTGACTTGGATGCCCGCCTATGGTCCCGAGCAGCGCGGCGGTACAGCCAATGTGACCGTCATTCTCAGCGATACCACCATATCATCGCCGGTGCTCGACTCATACGACACAGCAGTCGTGCTCAACCAGCAGAGCCTCGACAAGTTTGAGAGCAAGGTGAAGCCCGGTGGCGTATTGATGTATGACCCCTCGGGTATTCATCACCTGCCTACTCGCACCGATATCACAGTGGTGCCCGTTGATGCCCTCACCGCAAGTATCGAGTTGAAGAACTCCAAGACTTACAATATGGTGCTCCTGGGTGCGCTCCTCGAGTTGCGTCCCGTTGTCGACACCGAGGCTGTGGTCAAGGCATTGCGCAAGACCCTCCCCGAGCGTCACCACCACCTCATTCCCGTCAA
>JBJEDD010000185.1:0-2147 GCA_051871715.1 Muribaculaceae bacterium
GTAACAGTTGGATAGCGTGGAACTGTCGTAAACAGTGCCGCAGATGCCGGCGCACCGCGATGTCGGGTTACCATCGAACGCCCACAAATCGCCGGTCACATAGCAATTCTTCACTGTACCCAACAAAACAGCGCTCGCGCCGACCATCTGTGCTATCGGTGCTACGGTTTCACAGCCCTCGGCAGCGCTGAAATCCAACAAAGCCAAACGCTCGACTGTGCCAGCCATATAGCCGAACATCGAGCCACCGGAGGCTACCAAGCCTTGGATGTAATACCCTGCACCGTTGAAATGTCCGCAGAAGGGGAAATCAATATTTCGTCCGATTGCCTCAAACGGCTCGCTACTCATGGTGATATTGCAATTCAACTTATAATACTTATCTGTCAAGGATGATGACTCTGATTCCTCTTGCAGTGAGCGCAAATCAGCCTCGGTCTCAATCAGATACGGGTCGTCGGATGTGCCGGCGCCCTTGCGAGCCACCAACACGCCGCCACATGCCAATGGCAACGGCGCCCCATCGTAGGTACTCTCCGAGTTGTTATACTTGCCCCAAATGGTGCGTGACGACCCGGCGTTGAGCGTGGTCAGATATTCCTCGTTGGTGAGCAGGTCGGCACAATATGTAGCATTGGTGACGCGGCTACTTAACGGGCTGGAATTCAACTGCACACTATGGAGTATATTTGCCGAATTTTCGAGAGTGACATCTGAAGTGTCATCGGCAAGCACCGGGTCTATTATATCATCTTCACTATTTCCACTTGCATACTCTGATTGCGATACTATCACGCAATTGTTGATACAAACATCATCTGCATAATCGCCTATAAGATACCCGATGTGGTGGGTATAGGTATCATATACGTTGGAAAAATTAATCTCGCCGATAACAGCACAGTGGGTCAAGTCGGCTGCCTCTTCGCATAGACCGATAATTCCGCCAACACCCGAGTAGGCAAAACTGGATGTTTTTGATAATACCACATCAATCTTTCCAATAAAAGCAGTCTCGTTAATGCTTAATGATTCCCCATTGTGGATGCCGACAATTCCTCCCATACCTAACTCATCGGCGTCTCGGGTGGTATCGGTAAATTTGATTTCTACAGTGCTTACACTTTGGTTGATGGTAACGTTGTCATAATTATAACCGACAAAACCACCTACGGAACTGTACATACTCCAGAGAAAGAAGCCCTGCAACGTACCGCCCACCTTGCATCGATTAATGTATAAGTCGCCGTTGTTGTATCTGACGAAGCCACCGGTATGCCCAAGCAACAGAGGTGTTAACATTTCTATCTGTATCGAGCAATCATTGAAGACTACGCTCCCATCGGTACGATATACAGCGCCACCCAAATGTATCTTCTGACTATTGTCCACCACTGCAATACAATAAGCATTATCAATATGCACATTATTGAAAACGGTGTTATCTGAATTCATAGATAATACCGCCATGCGCTGTTCGGACATATCCCTCTCGAGCAATCCTACATAGTCAAAGGTGACATTGCTGATTTTTGCATTATCGGTATAGCCGAAGAAACCGTAATCGGATTTTCCATCGAAAATCAACCCTCGGATTGTGTGTCCGCGGCCATCAAAGTTGCCGGTAAAAGCGCCCTTGGCGCGGTTGATTGACAATTGTTGGTAGGATTCGTAATAATCGAGTAGGTCTGATTTCGATGTAATGTTATTGAGCACGATGTCATTGGTCATTACATAGTATTTGTCCTTGGTCGCGCTTGAGCCGGCATTCTTGCAGATGTATGAGAAGTTGACCAAATCCTGTGCCGTAGAGATGCGGTAGGGGTCGGTCGATGTTCCTGCGCCGGAGAATGGTGTTGCCGGCACTTCTGTGGGATTGGTCCACGCTGCTGCTGTGACTGCGACGCATGCCATCACTGCCACACTAAGGATTCTTAAATAGTATCTCATATTTGTCAGTTTTTATTGGTCTATTAATTGGGCAAAGTTACAAAGAAAACAAGCGTTAACAATCACCCCCCTATTTTTAACAATATTTAACACCACCCGCCAAAGAAAGCGCGGCACCCGAGCCATAATAAGAAGTGTCGTCAAGCAATATTGTCCTAAACGTTTTTAGCAAAAATAAAAAAAGGAAGTAGTTACTA
>JBJEDD010000186.1:0-8232 GCA_051871715.1 Muribaculaceae bacterium
AGTCGGCGGCGATGATATCGGCGATAGCCTCGGCTTGGGCGAGGTCCATCTTGCGCGCGGCGAAGGCTCGGCGGGTGAACTCGCCGGGAGCGGCAAGCCGGGCACCGGCGGCGATGAGCGCGGCGATGAGCGCGCGTTGCACATAGGTGGAGCCATGCACCGATAGCTCGACAACGTCCTCGCCGGTGAATGAGCGTGGAGCGCGGAAGACGGTGGCGACGGCTTGGTCGAGGGGCTCGCCTTCGCTATCGTCAACAGAGCCCATATGAGCAGTGTGCGAGGCTACGTCGCTTAGCGCCTTGCCGTGCCATATGGCTTGCGCGATGTCGATGGCACGTGGACCGCTGATGCGAGCCACAGCGATGCCGCCACGCCCTGCGGGCGTTGAGATGGCGCAAATGGTGTCTCCGTCGGTGTATATCATTTCGGTATGAATTAGCGTTTGGGGTGTTGCCAGCGAGCCATCGACTGCTGCGCTTCCACGTCTGCCTCGATGTCGTCGGGTAGGGCAGAGAAGAAGTCGTAGCCGGTGATAGCCTCGATGTTGTCAATAGATGTGACCGCCGCCTGCGCACCGCCCTGGAAGGGGTGATTTGGCATCAAGAAGGCAATGCCCATGGGCGGATTGGCATCGGGGGCGATGATGACCTTGAAAAAGCGCTCGGGCACCGGCACATGAGTCTCGCCTATATAGCGAGTGATGTGGTCGGTGAGAATGGGCCCGGCGACGATATATAGGGTGCCGTAAGTAGCTGTCCACTTGCGGGCATTTTTCTCGACCGTCGCCCAGGGGCCGCCATTCACCTTGCGGTCTTGCGGGCAAATGTTGGTGAGGAGGTGGCAGTCGTCCATGGCTTGCTCGCTCCACTTCATATCGGCGGCAGGCGCCATGTGTCCGCGGTCGAAGCCCGAATTGCGATAGTCGTCGAGGGTGGCGCAATCGGCGACACGCTCATCGGCGGCAAAATTGGCACTGTTGCGCGTGGTGACTTCGGCATTGGCGTGCTCGTAGGTGAGTTGCCAGGCGACATAATTGGGCTGGTGTGCATCGGCATTGAAGGCGACGTAGAAGCCCTCGTAGGCGAGCATCTCGCTATTGGTGCCGGCAGGTTCAACCACAACGAGCAGTTGGTCGGTCGCGACGGGCTCGTGGCTCTCGGCGGCAGAGTCAAACGGAATAAAGGCGACCGCAATTGCGGTCGCCAAGAGTACTGCTATGAGCAGGATGTGTCGCTTGTGTTTCATCAACGGGCTGCCAAAGAAGTGGACAGAGCCATCTGCTGATAAGCGTAGAGACCGTTGTCAGAGATCTCAACCACCACGGGTTCTTCGCTGCCGGGAGCGGGCAGAGCCACGTGGGTCTCGTCGATGAAGGTAAGGAAGGTCTTCTCGGAGCCGTCGGGGAGGACCACAGCCCACGAGTTGTCATTTTCGTTGAAGTTGAGGCGTACTTCCGAGCCGTCGGTCTCGCTCTTGATGGTGTAGCCAGCCTTGTCAACGGTTACCAAGTAGTCGCCGTCGTTGCCGCGCACGTGGCGGGTGCCGGTGGTAGCCACGGGGTTGCTACCCGACCAAAACTCTATGGTGTTGAGCACCAAGATGTCGGCAAGACCCGATACCTCATATACAGGTACAATCCAGAAGGCAAAGAATACCAATTCGTTGACAAACTTGTTGCCTACGCCTTTGTTCCAGGTTAACAACTTGTTGGTGAGAGAGAAAGAACCGATACATGAAGGCAAAGTCATAGATGCCATCAATGTGCAAACGAGTGCAACTGTAAGTTTTGTCTTGCGCATAGTTGAAAAATTTTAGTTATCTACTTATATTTTTTGGCAAAGGTAAGTCTTTTCGTCTATTATTACAACATTTCGGCAATAAAATCTTCTCTTTAATGACAAAAAAACTTAGGACCAGGCGTCGAAGCGCCCGTCGTCGTCGGGACCTTCGTCATCTTCCTCATTTTTGTACAGGGGAACGTAGTATTGCTCAATCTCTGCGGCAAAGTCGGTGAGGCGTCCGGCATAGTAAGCATCGACGGTCTCGATGGTAAGTTTTTCGGATCCGAGGCGCGCGCCGCGAATGGCGAGGTTATCGCATGCATCTTGTTCCATGTCGATAAGCCCGTCGCTGACCATTTCAAACATCTTCTCATAGCCCTCGGGGTTCTCCCACAGAGCGGCGCGAGCATACCAGCCCCAGGCTTGTTGGTTGTCCTCGGGTTGGTTGCACCAGCCATTGTAATAGATGTCGCCCAAGAGCACCGGGACTGTCTTGGAGCCCCAATAGAAGGCTGTAGTGAGATTTTCGATGATTTCGTCGCTCAGTGATTTCTGTGTCTCCTCGTCGAGGGAGTCAAATGCTGCGACTACAGGAGCATACAGCAGTTGAAGGGCTTCGGCGCTGTGGTGTTGGACGCCTTCGTTGAGCATACGCTCATATTCATCCAAGTCGTTAAAATCGCCGGTTTCGGGGTCCATGCATTTGGCAGTTGCCAGGCATGCCCACGCATCAAGGATGCCATTGTTTGCAGCGTCCTCGTAGTCGCGACAGGCGGCTTCAACGTTGCCATCGGCTTCATTGGCGATGCCACGGAGGTATTTCCAAATGGCTGATGGCATGCCCTCGCCTTCTTCTTTCTCAATGAGAGCTGTGGTGACTGTGATTACCAAGCCGGTATCGATATCGTTGTCCTGGGTGCCGAATAGGGTGTTCTTGGCGTGCACAAAGGCGCCATAATCGCTTAATTGCTCCAGCGACTCCAAGAGACATTCCTTGGCTTTCAAGCGGTCGATAAATCCGAAATCGCCATAATAAAGAGCCTCGCTAAGGGCAGCGCCGGCATCGCTCAGTCCTTGGTCGTAAGCGTTGCCGAGATAATTGACTGATTTTTCTATATCCTCCATTTCCCAATTGCCCAATAGCAATAATCTGCCGTAGGCAAATTGGGCATGAAGGTTGCCGTCATCGGCAGCCTTCTTGATGGCTTCTTCAGCCTCTTGGGAGAGGGCAAATGCGTGGTAGCGAATAAAGAAGATGCGGCGGAAGCATCGTGCTGCAAAGTCACTGATGTTGTCGCCCATAGCGAGGGCGCCGAATACCACATCGTCGAAGCGTGCCTGACGTAGCAAATCGGCAATGTCGGCATCTCGGAGGTGTGAGTTCTTGTCGAGAGTCATATTTATTAGAGTTAGAGAGTGAAAAAATCAATGAATAGAAGCGAGGAAATGTCCGGCATATACCATGGCGAGTCCCACCAGGAGGGAGGCTACAGTATACACAAGAGAGGTCCAGCAGGCGCAAGACAGCAGGCTGTAATTCTCGTTGACAAAGGTCGAGAAGGTGGTGAAGCCGCCGCAGATGCCCACGGTGAGGAACAGTCGCATGGCTGTGGATAGCGCCCAGCCGCGCTCCACCCAGCCGCAGATCAGCCCGATGAGGAGGCAGCCCAGCACGTTGACGGTGAAGGTGCCCCAGGGGAAGGACCCCGCGGAGGCATTGCCGGGAATGAGCAAGCCCACGAGGTAGCGGGCGGCTCCGCCGATGCCGCTGCCGAGTGCCACAGCGAGGATATTGGTGAGGGTTACAGTCATCAGTCGTCGCAATAGTGCCGCAATACACGGCGATAGGAGTTGAAAATCTTGCTCTTGGAGATAAAGCCGAAGTAGTGACCCTTGTTGTCGACTACCGGGAGGTTCCACGCGCCGGTGGTGTCAAATTTCTTCATCACGGCGTCCATATGTTCGCCGATGATAATCTTGTCGGGCGGCGAGGTCATGAACGATGCCACATTCATCTTGCGATACAGGTCGGGGCGGAACATGATATTGCGGATATCGTCCAACTGGACCACGCCGAGGAGGATGCCGGCGCCGTTGAGCACCGGGAAGAGGTTGCGGCTACTCTTGGCGATGACGTCGACCATCTCCTTGAGGGTCATCTCGGGTCGCACGCTCAGGAAGTCGGTCTCGATGACCGAGTCCATCTTGAGCAGGGTGAGCACTGCGCGGTCCTTCTCGTGAGTGAGGAGTTTGCCTTGCTTGGCGAGGCGCATGGTGTAGATGCTGTATGGCTCAAAGACCTTGATGGTGCCATAGGCGATAGTCGAGACGATGAGCAACGGCAGGAAGAGGTCGTATCCGCCGGTGAGTTCGGCGGTAAGGAAGATTGCCATGAGCGGGGCGTGCATGACACCGCTCATGACGCCAGCCATGCCTATGAGGGCAAAGTTCTTGAGGCTCAGGTCGATGCTGAAGCCTAACATATTGAATACGTAGGCAAAGAGGAAACCGGTCATGCAGCCCACATAGAGCGAGGGTGCGAAGGTACCGCCCACGCCTCCGGCGCCGTTGGTCGCCGAGGTGGCAAATGCCTTGGTGAGGATGATGGCGAGGATAAATGCGATGATGAACCACACCGAGCCGCGGTCGCCGTAAAAGATAGAGCCGTTGACGATAGCCGAGGGGTCGCCGGCGAGCAGGTCCATGATTGAGGAGTAACCCTCGCCGTAGAGCGGCGGGAACAGGAACACCAAGCCCGAGAGGATAAGGCAGCCGATGGCTGTGCGTAACCACCGATGCTTGAAGCGCGAGAAGAAGTTCTCCATCATATTCATCACGCGGGTGAAGTAGAGCGACACCAGTCCGGCGACGATGCCCAGGGCGATCACCGGCGGAATCTTTGCCACGGCAAAGGAGTCGGACTGCACGAAGAAGAACTCAAAGGTGTAACCCGTATAGGCGTATGCGATGGTGGCGCTGGTGATGGCAGAAATCAGCAGGGGCATGATAGACACCGTCGATAGGTCGATCATGAGCACCTCGATGGTGAACAGCATACCGGCAATCGGCGCCTTGAAGATGCCGGCGATGCCGGCGGCGGCGCCACAGCCCACCAGGATCATCAAGATGCGCGGCGACATGCGGAATGCCGAGCCGAGATTGGAGCCGATGGCGGCGCCGGTGTGGACGATAGGACCCTCGGCACCCACCGACCCGCCGAAACCGATGGTGATCGACGAGGCTATCAGCGAGGTGTAGGTGTTGTGGCGCTTGAGGCGCGACTTGTTCTGCGAGATTGACCACAGCACGCGAGTCACGCCGTGAGAGATGTTGTCCTTGACCACAAAGCGCACAAACAGGGCGGTGATGACCACGCCGAGGGTAGGCAACAAGATGTAGAGATAGTTGCCGTTGTGGAGGTCGACGTGCGAGGTGAGGAGGTGTGAGATGGTGTGAATGAGGTACTTGAGCACTTGAGCGGCGAGCCCGGCAAAGATGCCCACAAAGAGGGCGAGGAATATGACGAAGGTGCGCTCGCTGATATGGCGCTCGCGCCATTGCAGGAAACGCATGAACAGGTCATTCAATCGTCCGGTATGTATATACTTCTGTGTCACTTAATTAACATTTTTTTTAAATACCTTGACCGGTCACCACGGTGCGCACGGTGTAAAAGAGGATTTTGAGGTCGACGCTCAGGGATACGTTCTCGAGGTAGAGGATATCGTAGCGCAGGCGCTCGACCATCTGGTCGACGCTGCCGGCGTATCCATACTTGACCATGCCCCACGAGGTGATGCCCGGGCGCACCTGGTGAAGGAGGATGTAGTGGGGTGCTATACTGATGATTTGGTCCTCGTAGAACTGCCGCTCGGGGCGCGGACCCACCAGCGACATATCGCCGCGGAGGACGTTCCAGAACTGGGGCAACTCGTCGATGCGATACTTGCGCAGGAAGCGCCCCACCGAGGTGATGCGTGGGTCGTTGGTGCTCGAGAGCGCCGGACCGGCAGCCTCGGCATCCGCCACCATTGTGCGGAATTTGATGATTTTGAAGGGTTTGCGATGCCGCCCGATGCGCTCCTGCGTGTAGAATACCGAGCCGCTCGAGTCGCTCTTGATGGCGATGGCGATGATGGCAAAGACCGGCAGCAATAGCACCAAAGCGATGGCGGAGACGAAGATGTCGCCGACGCGCTTGAGGTTGGCGGTTGCCGGCGAGATATTGGCGGCAGTGATGTTGATCAGAGGCTCGGAGACCACCGAGCGTATGCTGGGGCTGTTGCCGGCGAGGCGGTAGTTGTCTGCCGGCACGTAGATGTCCAATCCGGTGAGCAACAGAGAGTTGAATAGCGGGCGGTTGCTCTCGACCGATGCGCCGTTGCCTATGATGATTACCGAGGCATCGAGCCGAGCGGCTTCGGCGGCGATGGCTTGCGGCGATGCTTTCGGGTCGATGAACGAGACCACTCTGAACTCCGAGCAATGGGGGTGGCGCTCAATGCGCTCGGCGAGGCTGCGAGCAGCCTTGTTGTTGCCCAGCATCAGCGCGTTGAACACTCCGATGCCGCGGCGCAACTCGCCGCGCCTTATATTATTAATGAGTGCGCGCCCGATAAGCGCGGGACCGCTGAGCAGCGCCCACAGTATCGCCATCAACTCGTAGTTGCGCAGGCGCTCGGGCACATCGTCGTTGATGAGGGCGGTGAAGAAGATGAGCAACATACCGATGAGCGACACGCCGATGGTGTTGCCCAGTTGGTCGATGCGCGACTTGACCCCGGGGCGGTTGTAGAAGCCCGAGAGCGCATATAGCACCACCATCATTATCGGGAAGAGCAACTGCCCCAGCAGGATATTGGTGTCGTGGAGCAGGAAGTTGCGCATGGTCGACACCTCGTTGACCGGTGGCAACGATAGGTAGCGCACGACGTTAAACACCAGCCAGCCGATGTTGGTGGTGATGTAATCGCTGAGGATATACTGCAGTCGTCGTGTGCCTTCGCCTTTCATTTGCGCAGAATTTTGAATACTCCGTTATTGCAAATCTTGATTACCGTCGACGGCTTGGCGCCGGGCGGGTCGTCGCGGCGCGAGGTGCACACATAGTCGGCGGCATCGAGGATTTGGGGGTTGATGGCGGCGAAGTCGCCGGGGGTTGCTTCGCCGCTGATATTGGCAGATGTGGAGACTACGGGACCGCGCAGGGCATTGCACAGCGCGGCGGCAAAGGGGTCGCGAGTGAGGCGGACACCGATGCTGCCGTCGGGGGCAAGCAACTCGGGAGCCACGCCGATGCCGCGGTCGTAGATGATGGTCACCGGGTCGACAGCCGCCTCAATGAGCATCTCGGCAGCCTCGGGCACGCAGTCGACGGTGCGCTCGAGCATCGCCATGCTGCTCACCAGGGTGATGAGCGCCTTTGCCTCGGCGCGATGCTTGATGTCGAAGATGCGAGCGACCGCCTGCGAGTTGCGGGCGTCGCAGCCGATGCCCCACACCGTGTCGGTGGGATAGACGATGACACCGCCGCGGCGCATCACCTCGACGGCTGTCTTGATATCGAGTCGTTGTTGCTCGCTGAGTTTCATAGGCGCGACTTGGGGACAGTGGCTTGAAAGTCCTTGAGATACAGCGGAGTGCAGTATGCCAGGTCGAGGAAGTCGCGGCGAGCGTGGGCGCGCTCGGCGAGGGCTACCATATCGACTGCCAGGGGCTCGACGCCATCGACGATGGTGACATTGGGCGCCGAGATTACCGAGGCGGCTTTGGCAGAGCCGTCGCCGAAGAGCAACACCGGGCGTCCCGTGGCGATGAGGTCGGCATAGGCATTTTCGTCGAGTATCAGCGGTGCCGGGGTCAGTAACTCGTTGAGCCCGAAGTCGTAGGCGGCGGTGAACACCTCCATGCGGCGGGCATCAATCATCGGCACGAAGATGGTGTCGGGGTCGATGCCGTCGACCGAGAACATCACGCGGGTGGCGAGCAACTCCAGGGTTTTCACTCCGATGAGGGGCACGTTGAGGGCATAGGCGAGGCCCTTGGCTTCGCTCAAGCCGATGCGGAGCCCGGTGTAACTGCCCGGACCCATGCTCACGGCGATTGCCTCGACTTGCATCTCCTTTTCGGCGGCGAAGTCAAGGCATTTCTTGACGAAACCGCTCAATAGGGCGGCGTGATTGCGCCCCTCGAAGTCCTCGGCGTGGCACAGAATTGTGCCCTCGGCGCTCAGGGCAGCCGAGCACACCGAGGTCGTTGTATCTATATTTAATATGACAGGCATTCTCTTTTGTGCAATTTTAGGCAAAATTACTAAAAAAATCTCAGCCACCACCAATATCGCACAAAAATAATGAACGCAAGGCTACAATTGGTTGGGGAATTAGTCTAATTGGGCTAATTAGTCTAATTGGTGTGTAAGCGAGGAAATGTTAAATTAATATTGCGTTAA
>JBJEDD010000187.1:0-8229 GCA_051871715.1 Muribaculaceae bacterium
CAACCGTCTGTGTATCTACGTGTTACAACTGAAACTGTCAAACTCAGGAAGATAATGAAAATTTTCGACAATCACCTCACTGTTACATTTTTTTAATCTGTAAATTACTAAATATTTTGTATGAGAAAGATCGAAAAATGAGATAATGAAGTGGATTATCAAACATAACAAAAGTGAAATAAAGAAGACTAATTGCTTTAGAATAGGTGTACAGTGGCTGTCCCCACTGTTTATTTCAGAGTCGATGGTTTCCACGATTGATAATAAATTGCTTATCGACTGAATAAGTTAATTTTTTTATAGCGGAAACCGTATATTATGAGAAAAATTACAAATATCCATTTAAATACTTCAAAATTGTCAGACCCGAGCACATTGTTTCATAGAAAATCCGTCCAAATTAGTCCACGTATAAACACTTGTTACTAAATTAGTTACTAAAAATGTCCCCAAAATTATGATATATAGTCCCCAATATTGTCTCCAAAAAATTAGTTCATCGAATTGATGAATTCTATATTTGCAACCCAAAAATCGAATAGTTAGCGAGTAATTCACTCCAAATTTAATCAAATAAAGCAAAAGAGTATGAAACAATCATTCCTGATCCTTGCAGGCTGTAGCTTATTGGTATCGGCTACAGCGTTTGCCGGAACACAGATCCGGTTTCATGGTTCGGAGCATTCGACGGCGCAACCATTGAGCCTGTCGGAGCAGGTCTCAAGATCTGAGGCTCCCCATGTGAACAATAATCAGAAGATTTCCGATCCTCACGGATTATTTAAGGTGCAAAAGGGCACCATGGCTGTTCGTCCGGCTCAAGTGAATCGAAAGGCGACTCAGACATTCACTTATACGCCGACTGAAGAAGATTTTGCACTCTTCACTGTTATCGATGGCAATAAAGACTACAACACCTTTACCTATCAAGACACTCGTGACAATATCTATTCCTCCTACCAAGGTCAATTCATATCATCGGGTGGTGGCGGTAAAGGCAACCAAGATGACTGGCTTATCTTCCCGGCAGTGAATATAGAGAACAATGAAAAGTTCTGGGAGGTGGCATTTGACATATGCCTGTGTAGTTCATGGGGCTCGAATGCTACTTTTGAAGTGTTTGCCGGCGATGAACCTACAGCAGAGGCAATGACTATACCTGTGATCGGTCGCACAGACGTGTCTTCAGAAGAGTTCATGAGATATTCCGACATCTTTGCGGCTCCATCCAATGGTCAATATTATGTTGGTATCCACAATGTCAGCTCATCATATTCCTACGGATTCTTTCTCAAAGAGTTGGCTCTCTCGGAGACAGATCGCAATGCAACAGGTCCGAGTCAGGTCGAAAACCTCACCCTCACAGCCTCTGAAGGTGGCGCTCTCTCGGCAGTAGTTACATTCAATCTCCCTGCCACTGATATCAAGGGTAACTTGCTCGACTCATCGGCAAATCTCTCTGCACGCGTATTTATCGCATCTGCTCCCGAGGGTGTTGTAGTCTCCGGCAAACCCGGACAAGAAGTTTCTTGCACGCTCGCCACCGAGCAAGGATGGAACGACGTCCATGTGAACTGTACACTCGGCGAAGGCACATCTAAAGATGTGATCGGTAGAGTATTTACCGGATATGACGTGCCGGGACCCGTATCAGACTTCAAAGTGTATACCGGTGAGGATCCTCACGACATTATCTTCGAATGGCAACCCCCGACATACGGTCAAAATGGTTTCTATGTGGACTCAGCAGGCACCGAGACAAACTATTATCTTGTAGTGGGTTATGATACATTCTTCGGCACTTACTGGCAGGTTTACGATTTCTTGGGCACAGGGGTGACTTCAGCTCAACTCGTGGTGGACGCCGGCATCGTGAACTCAATCTACAAGATGGGTATTGTAGCAGAGACAGTAGCCGGGCAGGGTGAGTACTTTGCTTCGGGCATCGTGCAAGCAGGCGACACAGAGTCTATGCCCGTCATCGAAGACTTCTGGGGAGGTGAATCACATCATCTCAGCTATTATATCAGCGATGATGCCAACCTCGAATATGGTGCGGCTGCCGAGCTCTATCTTGTTCGCCCCTCTTCCTATGGTGTTGAGAATGAAACCGGCTTGGCTATGATCTTCTCAGCATATCAAGAATGTAATGCGCATGTTATCTTGCCTCGATTCTCGACACTGGGTGAATCGCAAGCCACTGCCACTATCAACGTATACACTGACAATCAATCTCCCGAATCCATCAATTTCTACGCTACGGCATTCGGCGTAGACCCTATCATGATCGGTACCACCGGCAGCGACAAAGAAGGATGGCAAGAGATCAAATATGAGCTTCCCGCCGAATTGATGGGCAAGGAATGGGTAGACATCTATGCAGAAGTACACTTCACCGGTGCCAACCAACGTGCCTTCATCGACCGTATCAGCTTCAAGCGTCCGGTAGAGCATGAACTTGGTATCATGTCGGTAACCGGTCCGGCAAGCATCCTGATGGGTGAAAATGCTGTATGGCAGATGATAATACGCAACATTGGCGTATCTACTGAGACTGCTCCGACAGTAACATGTAAGGTGATCAAGGGTGACAAAGTGATCGATGAGAGTGAGGCAGTCCTTTATAGCGACGATATTATCGCACCCGATGGTATGGTTGTCTACGAACTCTACTTCCTAACGAATAGCGATGCCACCGGCGAATTGACCATAAGTGCCGAGTTTGATTTCGACGACGAGAATAAGGACAATAATAAGGCAAGTTGGGTTCTCGACGTAACCACCGGCAACAAGGTATTCGTTTCAGACCTCACCGGCTCACGTGAAGAGGATGGTAGCATCAAGTTGGAATGGACAGAGCCTGTATTGGCATCAAGCGGTAGCTTTGAATATGACGAAGCCTTCGCTATCACCGACAAGATCGGTCCCTTCATCAACATCGACCTCGATGAGCAGGAACGCAGCAGTTTTAGCCTCTGGAGCTTCCCCAACATGGGTGTACCGGCTGCTTTCCAAGTATGGGATATCGATGAGATCCATGCGTGCTTGTCTGCAGCAGGCTTTTCTCCCGATTACGAAGCAGCTGACGGTCAACGCGTACTTGTGGCAATCTGTCCTTACGACTATGGCGTAGAGGCTGACGACTGGTTGATTTCACCGGAACTCGAGCCGGGTTCGGCGTTCTCCTTCATGATGTGCCCGATGAGTTCATATTATGGCGATGAAGCAGTAGAGGTACTTACCTCGGCAGGTAGCACAGATCCTAATCAATTCACAGTCCTGGCTGATGCCTCGATGTCACCTCAATATGGGGATCCCCGCGAATGGCAGTCATATTCATACGTGCTTCCCGAGGGTCACAACAGATTTGCAATCCGTTATCATGGCATAGGTCTCGGCATCATGGTAGACGACGTGGTGATGAACGCAGTAAATGGTGAACACTTTATCTCGGGATACACTATCCGTCGCAACGGCACTGTTATTGAAGAGTCTGCCGCAGCAGGCGTGCCTTTCATCGACACCGCTGATGTTGAAGCCGGTACAACCTACAACGTGCAACCCATCATCACCGAGATTGACGGTACAACTTGGAAGGGTGAAATCTCCAATACAGCCACTATCTTGGCTGCGGGTGTTGCTGAGATTAGCGACAATGTACGCATCATCCAACTCGATGGCGGTATCAGCATCATCGGCGCAGCCGGCAAGCATGTCAGCGTTTCGGCTATCGATGGCATCTGCCGGTGGAACGGCGAAGCATCCGAAAATTGCTTTATCAGCCTCAACGCCGGTGTTTATATCGTGCAAGTGGATACGATAACACTGAAGTTGATTGTAAGATAAGTGCACTTATTTGAATAGGGGAGAACGTGTAGGGTATAGAGCCTAAACGTTCTCCCTATTTTCTGCGTACAATATTGTTTCAAAAGTTCGCTCTAATAGTTCGGTTCTTAAAATTTTAAGGCACTCGCTAAATAAAATCTCCATAGATACGTTACCATAATAGATATGAGTAAATTGACTACCATATTGACAGCCACGCTCTTGGTCATGATACTCGTGGCGGGGTTCTTTACGGCATGTGGTCCCGACAAGGAAGATGCCGCACGGCAATGTCGTGAACTGATGGACTCATCGGAGAAGGCATTTCGCCGTACCGACATCCTCACATCTATGAAGTGTCTTGACGAGGCGCGTGTCATCGCCAAGCACAATAATCTTCATATCGAATACTATAATGTGCTCAATCGCTTGGCACGCGATTTCGTGACGATAGGCGACCTGGAAGAGGGCGAAAGCCTTATCAGCGAGAGTCTTGACTATGCCAAGGAGCATCTGCCGGAGAATTACCAACTGCTTGGTAGGAACAATATGGGTATCATCCTTACGGATAATGGCGAGTATGAGAAGGCAAAGACCCTCTATGAAGAGACCCACCTCATGGCTCGTCGTATCGACGATTCAGCAACGATGGCACACGCCTCAAGCAATCTGTCTTATATAGCCAAGTTGGAGGGAAAACCCGACCTGTCGGCACTCTATGTGGAACGCGCCCTCCATGAGTTGCCCTTTTCCGACAAAACATCGCGCCAGAGTATGCTGATGGGACGTATATATTACCTTATAGACAATGGCAATCTGCAGAGCGCACGCGCTGTAGCAGACAGCATCTATGGGTGTATTTCTCCGCACAAGGACAAGGTGATCTATGACGACTTGATGTTTCAATACAGCCGTATCGCCATACTCGAAGGCGACTATGACGGGGCTCTAAAATATCTCTCAAATATCAATGAAAGTAAAAGCGGCATGAGCGAGAAGATCAAGAGGTATAAGGCGCTGGTAGATATCTATACTCGTTCCGGTCATCTCGACCGCGCCTTAACATACCAAGATTCAATATTGGCAACCTCTGATTCGCTCCATCGCTTGCAGACCACTCAACTGAGAGCATATAGCCAGTCGCGTTTCAACTATTCTCAATTCTCCTCAGAATTGGAGCGCAAAAGCACTACCCTGCATTGGCTCATCGGACTGACCATTATAGTGGTAGCGTTTGCACTTTTCGCCATCAGGATGATGAATGTAAAGAGAAAAAAAGAAATGTTGATTATCCAACAACAAGCCAATATGGATCAGCTCAAGATCAAGGCTGTGGAGGGTGAGAAGAAGGCTTTCAGAGACAAACTCAACTCCGTAAACAATGAACTTGCCGTGCAGGCGCATAATATCATTACGCGCAACTCACTGATCCATGAGATAATCTCTTACCTCAAGTCGCTCCCCGACAAGAGCCATCACATGGAATATATCACGAAACTACGCACACAGCTCATCAGCCTCGAAGAGACCGAAAAGGTATTTGAGCAATTGGCACAGATCAACGATGATTTCCTCACTCGACTCCATGAGGCACACCCCGAGTTGACAGCATCTGACATCAAATATATCATAATGGTGTATCGGCAATTCTCAATCAAGGAAATTGCCGCCATACTCAATATATCGGTTGAAGCCTCCAAAAAGCGCAAGCAACGCATCGCCCTGAAATTGGGTCTTGAATCCGCAACAGATCTCTATGCCAAGTTGCAAGAATTTACCATCGAAAAAGAAGATGAGGACTAAGAAATAGGTCGTTAATACTATTTATTTCTAATCACTAATCAAAAAAGTCAGTATGCTGTTTTGTTATTCGAATTGTTTTCTTACCTTTGTGGTCGGGAAAAAACTCTTTTATTCCGACTTAAATTAGAATAAAAATATTATGCAAAAAACAGTAGGACAGCAAATTAAAGCAAAGATAACTCACGCGCGATATGGTGCTGTTTTTTTCGTGTCTTCATTTCCTCAATTTGATGAGGAATATGTAACCAAACTTCTTGCCCAATATGATAAAGAAGGATTGATTACGAGGATTGCCAAAGGTGTGTATGTCAAGGCTAAGAATACACGATTTGGAGTGGTATATCCTACCGCTTTTGAACTTGTTTCTGAGATTGCCCGTAGAGACAAAGCAAAGGTGTATCCGACAGGAGAAACAGCAGCCAATAGATTGGGGTTCTCAACACAAGTGCCAGTGAATGCTTGTTTCATCACTTCGGGCACTCCTCGAACGCTGAAATTGGGAAATAGAACAGTAATGCTAAAACATGGCGTCCCAAAGAATTTTGCATATAAAGGAAAGCTAATGCCGGAATTAGTTCAGGCACTTCGTAGCATCGGTGAGAATAATATTACAGAAGCGGTGGAGAAAAGAGTTGCTCAATCAATGTCTGCAACACCTGAAACTGCTACAATTGAGCACGATTTGCTATTGGCACCGGTATGGGTAAGGTTAATTATTAAACGAAACATCAAAATGAATGGTGAAAATGAGTAAATGGATAGACTTTTCGATAGAAGAACGCAAGGCAATGATTCAAGGCGTTGTGGTGTCGAAGGACATTGATGAAGCCGCTGCTGAAAAGGATTGGTGGGTAACAGCCATATTGTATGCCTTGTTTCACACAAAAGTTGCCGAGTATTTGCTTTTCAAAGGCGGTACGAGTTTGAGTAAAGGCTGGAATATCATTGACCGTTTCAGTGAGGATATCGATTTGGCTCTTGGTCGTGACTTTTTTTGAATGAAAGGAATTTATCGTGTGCCCGATGCACGAGCAACACTCAAATTCACAATTTTAGAGAAAAGGCACAAGACTACCTCTTTAGCGAGTTTAAGCAAGACTTAAAAGAACAATTATCCAAATTAGGATTAGATGTGAAGGTGCTGGATGAAAATGAGGAAGCAGATGAAGCAGGCGAACCGAGAAAGGTTGCTCACGATAAAGACCCATCTGTGATTTTTGTTCACTATCCATCACTTTACAATAGCAATGCTCCGTATGCAAAGCCTACGGTGAAAATTGAAATCAGCGTCCTTTCTATGGATGAGCCATACGAACTTAAACAAATATCTTCACTGGTCGAACAAGTTTATAAAGATGAAGATGTGGATTCCGACATAGTTCAGACTATAAAGACCGTAAGCCCGGCAAGAACATTCCTAGAGAAAGCATTCTTGCTTTGTGAGGATTATCAAAAGCAAGATCCACGCACATATCGTATGTCGCGCCACTTCTATGATTTGGAGAAGCTGTCACACACTGATTATTTGGATATGGCATTAAATGACCCTAATCTATACTACGACATTGTGGAACACCGCAAGAAATTCTATCATGTAGGATATGTTGATTACGATAAGGAACTGCCATCGGCAATTACCATTGTTCCAAGAGTAGAGTTGGTTCCAAAGTATGAGTCTGATTATAACGATATGCGTTCCAGCTTCATTTATGGAGAGTCTTTGGAATTTGCCGAATTGCTAAGATTCTTGGAGATATTGCAAGAAAGATTTCGAAAAGTCCCTCCAAGAGAGAGGATACTTTAGCTCAAAATAAAGCACAGCGGTTGTCTAACAAAATTAGTCTGCTAATTCACCAAAGAGTGTGTTTCTATTTCTTTGCTATTGCAATAGCAATGAAGAGCCTGAAAATGGGTACTCGACTGTCGATAGTGAAGGAGTATCTCCCGTCTACAATGCAAATCAACGATAGTGAATTGTGAAGTGCCAAATGTCATTAGGCGCCATCGGCTGGGGCTGGGATTCGCACGATTCACAATACGTTACGAAAAACTCGGTAAATCTATTAACGGTTATTGCTTGAACAAATCGGAGTGTGAACCCAATCGGACGAGGTCTATTTGGTCAGTCTTAGGGTCAAACCATATAAGCAAAAAGTCGCCCTCGATATGGCATTCCATATATCCTGCATAATTACCTGTGAGCATATGCGGATAATACTCAGTCGGAATTGTTGTTTCCGATTGAAGCATTTTAAGAACGGTCAATAGTTTCTCTAACTTTTTGGGATTGTTGCGAAAACGTTTGTAATCCCTTTTATATTGGCTGGTGTAATGAAGCTTTTTCATAATCCCATTGAGCGTTCCATTGCTTCTATGGAAGATAGGTCAAGAGGATTGGTGTCTCGCAATGAGCCACTTTGAGCCTCTTTCATAGCAGCAAGTGTTGTGTCATTGGGCTCGCTGTATGCTGCATCGATAAGCAGTGTCTCAACATAGTTATTAAGACTTCTATTTTGGCGCTTGGCGAGTAGACGCAAACGCGCAATAAGGTCAACCGACAAGCGGAAACTTTGATTCTTTTTGGGAAGTGCTATATCCATA
>JBJEDD010000188.1:0-8208 GCA_051871715.1 Muribaculaceae bacterium
TTGACTTCGGGGTGGTTTTTAGCGATTATTAATGTACGAGAGCGTTGAGCCAATTGAGGATTATATCAATTGTGATGTCGGAGGGGGCTTGCTCGGGGCGCTGATACTCGTTGACCATACCGGTGATGGCGGGCTGGAAGAGGTGGTTGTGCCCGTCGATGAGTTGAGTGTCGGCAGTGGGGCACAGCGTCTTGATGGTCTCTAAGTTAGCGGGGAGGACTTGGAGGTCTTTTGAGCCGTTGAGTGCGAGCCATGGGATGTGTATGCGGCGGATGTATTCGGCGGGGTCGAGGCGGAGGAATGTGCGGTACCAATTGCTCGTCATGGCGTCAATTGATGCCTGCATTTGTGGTGTCGAGGCGGCGGCGCCGTATATCTCAAATAGCGCCGTTGACATCTGTATTCGGGCTACCGATGAGGGCATATTGCTGTGGGCTATATTGAGCAAGCGTCGCTGCATGGCTTCCTTATCGGGGTCCCACCCGCCCATGGCGGCTTCGGCGATAGCGCGAGTTTGGCTTATGATTATTGAGTCGCCTGCCCACGCAGGTCCGGCGAGGGTGATGATGAAGTCGCAACGAGGGTTGTCGGCGGCGTTAATCATAGCAATTAATCCGCCCTCCGAGTGCCCGATAATGCCGATGGGGACTTCGGGAAAGAGAGAGTCGAGGTGCTCAACAGCGCAAGCAATGTCACCTGCAAAGGTGAGTGTGGTGGCATCGGCTGTAGGATTGGAGCTACCCCCTACTCCGCGGTCGTCCATGCGCAACACAGCAAAGCCTTGGGCGGCAAGTCGGTCGCTGATGAGCTTGAACGGGCGATGCCCGAGCAGTTCCTCGTCGCGATTTTGAGCGCCGGAGCCGGTAGCCATGACTATGGCGGCGCGAGGCGCCTTGCCTTGTTGAGTGGCAAGGGTGCCGGCGAGCACTGCGTGGTCGCTCGGATTAACAACTGTTAACTCTTGCTCGGATACCTCGGCGGCATGGGCTCCGAAACAAGCACTCACCAGTGCTGCAAGCAGATATTGCTGTATTCTCATCTCTTATAATAAAAAAGACGAGGTGCTGTCGTGTGATTGCGGCAGCACCTCGTCGGTTTACTTATTCAGCTGTTTTCTTTGTCTTTTTAGCGGGTGCTTTCTTGCGCGGCTGGGGTTTTTCCTCGGGCTCGCGGTTTTTATGCTCAATGTTGTATTGCTCGATATTTTTGCTCAAAAGCTCCTTCTCGCGGGTAAGAGCAACGATTTCGCTCTCCTGGTTGCGAATAGTAGTGAGTAGGGCATTGAGTTCCTCATTATCGACGCTCATGGGGAATTGCTCGTCGACGCGTACCAAGAAGTCGCTCAGCACATTCATATAGTTTGTAAATGCCTGATACGGAGTCTCATAGGGGCTGAAATTGGAGTGTCCATCGCCGAAATGCTTGGTCGACATATAGTAGAAGTGGTCTGAAGCCTGGAGGTACAGCCAATCCTGCTTGAGGGGACGGTCCTCGGAGAGGCGCACGCGCTCGCCGGCAGCGTAGAGTTTGTTGATAGCCTCGCGCTGGAGGGCATTGCCGAGCCATGCCGAAGTGTCGCGAGCCTCGTCGGCACCCGAGATGGGTGTCGGGATAGCATGTTGACCGATTGGCTTAAGCTTGGTCATTGCCATGGTCGGGGTCCAGAACTCGACACCACGCTCGGCGGCAAAGCGAGGCAGAGCCTCGAGGAACTGGAAGATGCCGCTCGAAGCGGGCTGCATAGCGCCGAAAGTCTCGAGGTTGAGACAGATGGTGATAATCTGCTCCTCGGCAGGGGTTGAGGCAATCCAATCGATATACTTGTCAGCGGTGAGTGGATAAGCATCCCATGAGGTATCGGAGAAGCGCGAAGCGATGTCCTCGGCAAGTTTGGAGTTGTTCATCAGCATCTTGAACTTGGGAGCCGAGGCGGCGGCATAGAGGTAGTTGGGCGACTTCCAGCCGAGGATGTGCTTGGCACCCTCGGTGATGCAGCCCTTGAAGCCCATAGCGAGCATCTGCGGAGCGAGGTCGTCGCAATAGATAAGTTCGGTATTGCGGATGGTCTTGGGCTTAACACCGAAGAGCGACTCGAGGCGAGCACATTGCTCCTTGACTTGCAATTCAAACTCAATGGGGTCGCAGAGCGAAGCCAGCGAGTGAGAATAAGTAGTAGCTGTAAACTCCACCGAGCCGGTAGCAGCGAGTTTCTTGAGCAAGTCAATAAACTCGGGCACATAGCGCTCGAATTGCTCGATGGCGGCACCCGAGATGGAGATAGAGCAGCGGAAAGCGCCCTTGGTCTCTTCAATCATGCGCAGAAGGGTGCGTGCGGCAGGTATGTAGCTCTGCTCGGCGAGACGAGTCACGATGTCGTCATTGAGAAAGTCATCGTAGTAATAATGGTCGTTACCTATGTCAAAGAAGCGATATCTCTTGAGGCGGAACGGCTGATGTATCTCGAAATTAAAATTAATTGCTTTCATTTTTGCGAAAAATTGCGAATTGTGATTGTTAGTAATTTTGTAGCACCTTATTATAAATGTCAATTACCTTCTTGCCTGCCTTGTCCCAGGTGATTTGGGCGACCTCGGCGAGCCCCGCCTCGCGCAATTGTTTGTAGAGTGCGGGATAAGAGATAATGCCATTGATAGCATCAGCCATGGCATCGATGTCCCAATAGTCGGTCTTGATGACATGGTCAAGGATTTCGGCACAGCCACTCTGCTTGGAGATGATTGACGGCACGCCCATCTGCATAGCCTCGAGGGGTGAGATACCGAAAGGCTCTGACACCGAGGGCATTATATATACATCTGATGCCTTGAGCATCTCGTACACTTGGATGCCTTTCTGGAAGCCGGGGAAGTGGAAGCGGTCGGCGATGCCGCGAGCGGCAGCCAACTCAATCATCTTATCCATCATATCTCCCGAGCCTGCCATCACAAAGCGCACATTGCTGCGATTGTTCTTGAGCACCTTGGCTGCAGCTTCCACAAAGTATTCTGGACCTTTCTGCATTGTGATACGTCCCAAGAAGGTAACTATCTTCTCCTTGGGCTTTTTCACTTGCACGTCGAGGATATCCTGGCTAAGCGGAATTACCGCATTGTGCACAGTGGTAACCTTAGCGGGGTCGATGCCATACTTCTCAATCACCGTATTGCGAGTAAGATTGGACACGGTGATGATGTGGTCGGCGTGCAACATACCGTCGCGCTCGATATTGAACACTGTGGGGTTGACATTGCCACGGGAGCGGTCGTAGTCGGTGGCATGCACGTGAATTACCAAGGGCTTACCGGTCACCTGCTTGGCGTGTATGCCGGCAGGATATGTGAGCCAGTCGTGCGAGTGGATAATGTCGAAGTCGACAGTGCGGGCAATCACACCCGCCATTATGGAGTAGTTATTGATTTCCTCAAGGAGATTGTCGGGATAACGCCCCGAGAACTCAATGCAACCGAGGTCGTTGGTGCGCATATAGTTGAAGTCGGCATAGATGTGGTCGCGCAACTTGAAGTACAAGTCGGGATCCATCAACTTGCCGATGCGCTGCTCGACATAGTCGCGGTTGACATCGCGCCATGCCACGGGCACCTGCGATGCACCGATGATGTGAGCAAAACTGCGGTCCTCGTCGCCCCAGGGCTTGGGGATAACGAAGGTGATATCCATATCGCCGCACTGCCACATGCCCTGTGTCAAGCCATATGAGGCAGTGCCAAGACCTCCGAGGATGTGAGGTGGAAATTCCCACCCGAACATTAGAGCTTTCATTTTATTTCGTTTTAGGTATGGGTGGAAAATCAGTTATTAAATCGTTTAATCAAGCGCACTGTGCGCAATACCTCGGCAACATTGGTGGCATGAGATACGGCACCACGACCGCGGAAGGGAGGATTGCCATCGTATAGTTGCGACAGCGAGGCAATGCAGCCCTCGCTCATCTCGTCCTCAAAGCCGATGAGCATGCGGTCGATGTACGACACGCCGCTGAGTCCGAAAATCTTGAGGTAAGCCTCGGCATAGAAGCCCATAAGCCACGGACGAGCCGGACCCTGGTGCAGAGCTTGCTCACGCTCCTCGGGCGAGCCCAGATAGAAGGGGCGATAGCCATAACTCTTTGGCGACAATGTGCGCAAGCCCTTGGGAGTGAGCAACTCGCGAGTGACCACGTCGAGCACCTTCTTGCGCTGACGACGATCGAGTGGCGAGTAGTCTAGTCCGATAGCCACTGCCATATTGGGACGCACCTCGGGCGAAGCATAATTACCGTCGACGTAGTCAAAGAGATAGCCGCTGTCGTTGAGGAACATATCCACGAAGCAGGGCTTCATCTTCTCGGCAAGGTCGAGCCATTCCTGGCGCTGCTGTGCCATTGTCTCGTTGCCCTCGGTGAGGGCTACACCAAACATCAATGCGTTGTACCACAGAGTGTTAAATTCAACTAAATAGCCAGAGCGCGGGATTATCGGGCGCCCGTTGTGATTGGAGTTCATCCACGACACGGGTGTCTCGACACCGTTGGTGGTCACCAAGCCGGTATCGGGCATCACCTTGAGGTTGGGATGCGCGCCGTTGAGGATACAATTAATGGTCTCAGCGACAAAGTCGGTGTACAACTCGCGGGCGCGTTCTATACCAATATTCTTGGCATACTGTTGCACCGCCCACATAGCCCACAGAGGGATATCGGGCAGTTCAATGCCATTGATGCGCGTCTCGGTCGAGCCTGTATGCAAGTAGTTGAGCAAGTCGCGCGAGGCTGTGCGCATTATTGACTCATAGTCGTCACGGTGGTCAATTGCCAGTGTCAAGCCCGGCAAAGCCATAAATGTGTTACGCGCCAAAATGGTGCCCCAGGGGAAGCCCGAAATGACATACATATCGTCGCCATCCTTGATGTAGAACTGCTTGGCTGAGTTTTTCAAGCAGTTGAAGAACGATGTGCGCGGAGTGCGCGAGTCAATTTCGGCAGTGTACATCTTCTTGAGGTTGCGAGGGTTAATCTCGCTGATACCCGCCGAGAAGATTATCGACTCGCCCTTGTGAATTGGCACCTCGAAGTATCCGGGCACCCACAAGTCCTCACAGTAAGGCACGCCACGCTCCAAGTCCTTGACATACTCGATGCCATTGTACCAATTGGGCTCGTTGACCCAAGTGGGCTTGTGGCTGAACTGCATATACAAGGTGGGGAAGCCGTCATACAACTTCGAGGCTACACCATTGTTGCATGGCTCGATGTTGCGATTGATGGCATCATTGGCGATGCAAAGCGAGTTGCTCTCGCGGAAGGCTAAGAATGGTTTGAAACGAAGCGTTGTGGGCGAGTGAGCCTCTACGAGGGTGTAGCGGATGAGAATACGGTTCTCACGCGAAATGAAGATTTTCTCCTTGGTGAGGATTACTCCGCCCACGCGATAGGTCATGCGCGGCACACTCTCGCAATCAAACTCACGTGCATACTTGTGACCGTTCGGGCTGTACACTCCGCCCTGGTAACGGTGAATGCCCAGATTGAATGGTGCGCCATGTTGTATCACCGTCTCGTCGAGCGTGGACAACATCACATGGGGCCTATTCCCCATCTCCTTGATTGGTATTACCAGCAAGCCGTGTTGCTTGCGGGTATTACACCCCACCAAGGAGGTGCAGTGATAGGCGCCTGCCTGATTCGTGCGCAACATTTCTTTCTGTAGCGACTGGTCAAGATTGATCAGCAGGTTCTTATCAAATTTTAAATAACTCATTTGTGTAGAGTTTTGGATAGGATTTAGTGTTTGCTTATTTCAAGCGTTAGTTAGACACCACGAAATTAAAGAATTTTTTTGATAACAAAAAGGTCAAACTTTATTTTTTTTTAAAATATCCCCAATTAAGCCTAATTTTAACAAAATTTTACAGAGAAATTTGTAATTCACCTCTTAATTATGTAACTTTGTCGCTGTATAAAACCATAGTGCTCGATTAATCGCAAGGAAACAATGAAAGGTACAAGATTATTCATCGCTGCAATTATGCTCGCTATCGGCATCGGCTCTGTCAAGGGTGCCGACATCTACACCGTGGCTCATCAAAACGCCATCACAGCCGGCTTTGCTGCAATGTCGCCCGTAAAGGGCAATTTCATCAACAACTTGCGACCGGCACTTGTCATCGACTTCTCCCATCGCCTCAATCATGCCTTCGGCATTGGCATCGAGAGCCTGTGGGCTGTCAACACCTCGCGGCGCTACAGCGGCATCCACTCGTGCACAGTCATTGATGACGCATATGTTGGTCCTTATGCCTTCTTCGACTTCTTGGGCTGTCGCAACAACTCGCCTGTCAACTTCGGCTTCACTGCCGGATGTGGATGGGGGCACTCATTCAGCCATCTCGAGGGTTATGACCACAATTTCTTTGCCACTCGAGCCGGATTATTCTTTGACTACAACTTCACTCCCGAGTTTTCGCTCTCCCTGCGTCCCTCATTCCTATGGAATATGAGCGATGGCAGTGCCGCTCAATCCTCGGTATCCTACAATGCCTCGCGCTGCTCATTCGTGCTTCAAGCAGGTCTCAAATATCGCTTCGGCGACGGATTTGTTTATTGCCGCAAGTCCTGTGCCGACACCGACCTCCCCGGGCTCAATAGCGAGGTCAACTCTCTGCGCCAGCGCTGCGATTCATTGCAACAAGTCATCTCAACAGTCCGCCCCTCAGGCGATGTAATCCAAGAAGTAACTATCAACAATCACAACAACACTGTCTACGATATCTTTTTCCGCGCCGGTTCGGCAGTTGTCGAAGCCGACCAAATGACCAATGTCGAGCGCATCGCCACGCAACTCAAGCAAAACCCCAAGGCGACAGTCCTCATTATGGGATATGCCAGCAAGGATGGCTCCCATGACAGCAACCTCAAGTTGTCACTCGACCGCGCCCTGGCTGTGCGCCTATTGCTGATGTCACGCTATGGCATCGATGCCTCCCGCATCAATGCTCAAGGCTGCGGCGAGGGGCACATCTTCACCGAGGAGTCTTGGAACCGAGTGTGCATTTGTACAATCCAATTAACCTTGTAACAAAATGGAAACCGTTGAAATAGTAGGCTGGCTCGCCAGCATCTGCATGGTCTTGGGATACCTCCCTCAAGCATATGTAACCATCAAAACCCGTCAAACCGACGATATTGCAATGGCGACCTTCGTCATGATGGGCTTGGGTGGTCTTTTCTTCATCATCCAAGGCATTATGCTTGACAATTGGCCTCTGGCTGTCACCAACATCATCACTATGTCGTGTTCAGTCACCATTTTTGGCATAAAAATTTACAACGATTACTTCAAAAAGCGTAAATAATACGCTACCTTTGCGCTTGTGAAGACTCTAACAAAATATCTCCGTCAGCTAATAGCCATCGTGGCACTATTAACCGCCACGACATCATCATTTGCCCAAATTAACACCGACCAAGTGATGCGCGTGGGGCAAAATGCCCTCTATTTTGAGGACTATATGCTCTCCATACAATATTTCAACCGCGTTATCATGGCTAAGCCCTACCTGGCTCAGCCTTATTTCTTCCGCGCTATTGCCAAGCTCAACCTCGAGGACTATGTCGGTGCCGAGGCTGATGCCTCTACTGCTATCGACCTCAATCCATTCCTCACCGATGCTTGGGAGGTCCGCGGTGTGGCTCGCCAAAACCTCGGGCACAACAAGGAGGCTATCGAGGATTACACCCATGCCCTCGAACTCATTCCTCGCAACCGTCAGTTGCTCTTCAACAAGGCGCTCGCTCAGTTTGACATCGAGGACTATGTCGGCGCCGACTCTACTTTCACCGCCCTCCTCTCCTACTATCCCGGATACGACAACGGATACCTCGGGCGCGCCCAACTCAACTTGGCTCGCGAGGACACCACTGCCGCTGTAGCCGACATCGACCGAGCAATCGAGATCAATCCCCAAGCGGTCAATGCCTACATCATGCGCGCCGACATCGCCATCCATCGCGATGACGACTTCGAGAGCGCTCTCGCCGATATGGACAAGGCGGTGAAACTCCAGCCTCGCATGCCCGGCTTGTATATCAACCGCGCATACCTGCGCTATAACCTCCAAGACTATTTCGGCGCTATGGCTGACTTTGACTACGCCATTGAGATTGACCCTAACAACTTCCGCGCTCTCTACAACCGCGGCAGCTTGCACAAG
>JBJEDD010000189.1:0-2109 GCA_051871715.1 Muribaculaceae bacterium
ACTATTAGGAGTGTATCGCTTTTCGATTGATTATTCCGCAGAAATGTCGTAACTTTGTAGCCGTTAAGCACATTTGATTGAGATATGTTACAGAAAATTGCACAATTGCACGCCGAAATCGAGACACTGACAGCCACCGACGCTGAGGCAGTGGAGGCGTTGCGTATCAAATATTTAAGCAAAAAAGGCTTGGTAAGTGCCTTGATGAATGACTTCCGCAACGTCCCCGCCGAGCAGAAACGCGAGGTGGGTCAAGCCATCAACGCCCTCAAGACCTTTGCCACCGACACCATCAACGCCCTGCGCGAGAACCTCAATGCCCACAGCGACGACAACGTCGGCATCGACCTCACTCGCACCGCTGCGCCCCTCAACGTGGGCACTCGTCACCCCCTGTCGCTGGTGCGAGAGGAGATTATCGACATCTTCCGCCGCCTGGGCTTCACCATCGCCGAGGGTCCCGAGATCGAGGACGACTGGCACGTCTTCTCATCGCTGAACTTTGCTGCCGACCACCCCGCCCGCGATATGCAGGACACATTCTTCATCCAGCGCTCGCCCGACGTGTTGCTGCGCACCCACACCTCGTCGGTGCAGTCGCGCGTCATGGAGCACACCCAGCCCCCGATCCGCATCATCTGCCCCGGACGCGTTTACCGCAACGAAGCCATATCGGCTCGCGCACACTGCTTCTTCCACCAAGTCGAGGCGCTGTATGTCGACCGCAACGTCACCTTTGCCGACTTGCTCCAGACCCTCGACTACTTCGCTCGCGAGATGTTTGGCAACGACACCAAGATACGTCTGCGCCCCAGTTACTTCCCCTTCACCGAGCCATCTGCCGAGATGGATATCTCGTGCAACATCTGCGGCGGCAAGGGTTGCCCCTTCTGCAAGGGTACCGGATGGGTCGAGATCCTCGGCTGCGGCATGGTAGATCCCAACGTCCTCGAGGCTTGTGGCATCGACTCCAAGGTGTATAGCGGATTTGCTCTCGGCATGGGCATCGAGCGCATCACCAACCTCAAATACCGCGTCAACGACCTGCGCCTCTTCTCCGAGAACGATGTGCGCTTCCTCGACGAATTTGTCGGCACTCACTGATGACCCTGCAACAGCGCTACGATATATGCATTGAGCGCTTCGGCGAGTACATGCCCGAGGCGCACACCGAGTTGGTGTACACCTCGCCCTACCAACTGCTGGTGGCGGTAATCCTCTCGGCACAGTGCACCGACAAGCGCGTCAACCTCATCACCCCGGCGCTATTCGAGGCGTTCCCCACCCCCGAGGCGCTCGCCGAGGCTTCCACCGAGGAGGTCTTCGACAAGATACGCTCTGTCTCATATCCCAACAACAAGACCCGACTGCTACGCGCCATGGCGCGCCTACTGGTCGACGAGTTCGACAGCCAAGTGCCCGACGACATGGACGCATTGCTATCGCTCCCCGGTGTAGGGCGCAAGACCGCCAACGTCATCCTCTCGGTGCTCTTCGACCGCCCGGCGATGGCTGTCGATACCCACGTGTTCCGCGTGGCGGCTCGCTTGGGCTTGACCCCGGGATGCAAGACACCCCTCGACACCGAGCGCACCCTGGTCAAGCACATCCCCGTGCAACACATCGCCACTGCCCACCACTGGCTCATCCTCCACGGCAGATATGTGTGCAAGGCGCGCAAGCCCCTGTGCGGCGACTGCTTCCTGTGCGACATCTGCCCCTCAGCCACCAAGTAAGCCCATGCAGCCCGCCGAGTTCAAGCGTTTCCTCAAATACTGTGCCGTCGGCGTCATCAACACCGTCGTCACGCTGCTGGTCATCTTCGTCACCAAGTCGCTCATCGGGCTCCCACCCATGCTCTGCAACGCCCTGGGCTACGGCGCCGGCGTCATCAACTCCTTCCTTTGGAACCGCGCCTGGGTGTTCCGCTCCGATGGCAAGATGGGGCGCGAGGCGGTGAAATTTCTCCTCGGCTTCGGCATATGCTATGCCGCACAATTCCTGCTGGTGTGGTGGCTCAGCACCGGGCTCCTCGCCCCCTGCGAGTGGGACCTCGGCTTCTTCACCCTCTCGGGCTACGGCGCCGCCACCCTCGCCGGCAACGTCCTC
>JBJEDD010000190.1:0-2100 GCA_051871715.1 Muribaculaceae bacterium
GATAGCGCCCTCATCGGTCTCGGTGACGCGAGCGAGGGTATTAGTGGCAGTTATAGAACGCGAGACATCATCAGCACGGAGCGAGCCGATGGTGTTAGTGCGCTGGGCATAGTCCAGGGCATCAATCATCGGGCGAGCGACCGGATTAGCGAGCAGTCGCTGAGAGGCGACCCACTCGCCGGCATGGACGATGCCGGCAGGTTCATTGACGGCGCCCGGACGAGTGAAGCCACCAGAGGCGTAGCCTTGAGCCTCGGCAGCCTGTTGTTGCTTCTTGATGGCAGCCACCTGTATCATGCCGGCAGCCACGGCAGCCGCTGCTGCGATAGGCGCTAAAATCCAGCCGATAGCCGGGATGGCTAAGGCAGAGCCATACGCTGCCAAGGCATTTTGGGCAGTCTGGGCAATAGCCTGTACGACTTGCATGCTGTACTGCTTACGGCTCGCCGCGTTCTTGATCGCTGCTATCTCTTGCTCCTTCTTCTTCTCAAGCATCGCTACCTTGTACGAACTGCCTTGAGCCGACTCGATTTCCTTGTCATAGCGACGCTCGACGGCTGCCGTTTGCAGTTCGGTCTCGGCTTGGATAAGCGAGGTTAAACCGGAGAAGATAGACGACATCGAGGAGACCGCTGTCGACAGTCCCCTTGTGAGCGCCTTGCCACCATCGCTCTCGAGCCACTTCGCCGATTTTTCAATAGCCCCCTTTAGGCCTCCGGCACCATCTTCGGAACTACCTTCGACGCCACCAACAACGCCATACTGCTCGCGAAGGGCAGCGAGGGCTTTAAGGTAAGCCTCCTCGATGCGGAGTTTCTCAGCAGCATTGTCACCGGCAGCAATGAGTTCACGCTGATATACTTGGTTGAGGACGTCGAGCGCGTGCTGGTACTTCTGCTCGCGCTCCTGTTGGCTATCGCCGAAATACTTATCTTTGATAGATGCGTATTCGCTCTCAGCCTTGGCGACGATATCTGCCATCTTGCGACGATGACGCTCTTGCGCTTCTATCTGCTTGTCCTGATACTTGCGGTCGGCTGCGAGCCATTCGGCAGAGCCTTCCTCGTAGATATCGCGCATGTTGCGGAGGTGGTTGAGTTCGGCAAGTTCGGTCACCTCTGCATAGTAATCATCCTCACGACGGAGTTCATCGGCGGTAATGCCTTCTTGGTTGATGCGCTCGGCATGGTTCCGGCGCAGACGGTCGAGGAGATCGGCATAGTCAGCCTCCTCATTGGCAACATCGGTGGCATATTGTGCGGTCCTCAACTTACGCGAAGACTCGGCATAGTCAGCCTCAGCGGCGAGTCGTTCTTGGTCTGTGAGGTCTTGGCGCTCGAGGAGACCGGAGTAATAGTCAACGGCGATGGCTGCCATGCGCTCGGTGTACTGTTGGTAGTTGTCGATACCGGTCTGGTAGTCGATACGGGCAAGATCCTCGAGTTCCTTGCGCTTAGCCTTCTCCTCGGCGAAGCGATCGGTCGTTCCGGTCGGCGAAGTAGTCGTAGGCTCCGGAGTCCCGGGAACGATGGGTGTAACAGTGGGGGTGTTCGTTCCGGTAAGACTGTATCTGTTTGCCAAGGTTTCATTCGCCTGCTTGATTTTATCCTGTGCCTGGATGTTGGCATCATATAGCAGTTGTAAGCGGTTGATCTCCTTCTGCAATGCTCCAAGAGGTTCCAGATATTGAATGTAGTTTCCACCTTGCGCTAAAACCGCCCAGGATTCTGCCTGGAGATCCGCGTATTTCTTCTTTGCAGTTGCTAACTGGGTCTTCAAGTCGTCGCCGGCAATCTCCAGGTTGATGAGGTTGCCGCTGTTTTTCTGTATCAACTCGGCGGCAGCGCGAGCCTTGGCTGCGGCGAGTATAGACTTGGTGAGGTCGTCATATTGAGTCTTGGCTTGCCCCGTCATTATAGCCTCGACAGAGAGGTTACCGAAGTATTCCGGGTAGAGTTTTTGCAGGTCCTTGACGGCTTTAATGCGAGCCTCGCGAGCGAGGTTCTCATTAGTCGCGGCATTATATAGCATGTCGAGTCTGGACCTTTCCTCGGCGCAGTAAGATGCTGAAGCCTGGTTGATATCCGTGAGCGATTTGAC
>JBJEDD010000191.1:0-2092 GCA_051871715.1 Muribaculaceae bacterium
GTCTCCGGAACTCTCACCCACTTATTATCCTCTGTGGGAGCGCGTACATGCTGCTACCTGCCGAATTGTCTCCGATTACATGGAGCATGGGCGTCTGTTCAGTCCTCGCGACGTATGGCGAGAGGCTACCGACCTTGTCCGCTTTATCAAAGCGAGCCCCGACTTGGCGCTTGAGTGGGAAGCGGAGATGGGCGAAAAATTTAAGGTCGAGCCATTTGTCAACAACCGCAAGGGCGGATTTTTCTTCTGATGGCTCTCCGGCTCGACATATCGCTCCCTCGCTCATGGCAGGAGTTGACGCAGACCCAACTGCGCCAACTCTTGTCGACCATCCTTAATATCCAACGTATCAACGAGACACGAGTGTGGCGCAATAAGGAGGAGTACACAGACTGCGTAGCATCCCAAATCCAGACGCGCTGCTTGCTACTGTGGGCTGGCTTCCGTGTCGTATGTCGATACGGTAAAGACTGGCTAATCTACGTCTCCGGGCAGGAGTATGTGGTGCCGTTGGAGGTGATATCCTCGGCTGCCTCTCGCTTGGATTGGATTTCGACGCCTCCGGAGTTCCCGGTCCGCCTCGACATCATCGATGGCGCCAAGGCTGCCCCTGCCGACTTGCGCACAGGCTTCTCGTTTGACCGGTGGCTCTCTTGTGAGGCATTGTGGCAGGCATATATTTCGAGGCAGGACGACAACCTCCTCCGGCAGATGGCAGCGCACTTGTATGCCAAGGACAATATCAAGGTCAATGATGCTGAGGCTCTCAGTATCTTCTACTGGTGGGCAGGCATCAAAAGCCTATACTCGCGGCTGTTCCCTAATTTCTTTGCTCCAGGAGCTACGACCGGCAGCGATGAGCCCTTTGACGCTGATGGCTTGCGTCGCAATGTCGATGCTCAGATACGTGCTCTTACTAAGGGTGATATCACCAAGGAGCCGACTGTCCTCGCCATGGATGCTTTCCGTGCCATCACTGAGTTGGATGCCTTGGCTCGCGAATATGACGAACTTAACAAAAAATATCCTGCAAAATGAGTGTTAACAATTTTAACTGGGATTGCTCGGCGTTTTTCGAGCGATTAACAAAGAATAACAAGCTCGCTATCGACAATGATTATCGCTTCGTCTTGGTGTCGTCGCTCGAGGGCTTTCACGCAGCGCTCTCGCAGATGCTGAGCGCACCGGCTTTTGTGGCTGTCAGCGAGACCTCGCAAGGAACCCTAACCATAGATAACTCACCTCACACCCGCAGGGTCAAAACTGTGTTTTTGGCGAAGCGTTTCCCGATCGATGACGCTGATGGAGCGCAACGCGAGGCTGCCATGACCGAAATGCGCGAGTTATTTCGTCAATTTATGAGCGTTCTTGTCCAGGAGAAGACTCGCCTTGAGGAGTCTTGCATCTATCTCGACGACCGCATCTCATTCAACGAGATAGATCGCTACTTCTTCACCGGATGTGCCTGCGCATACTTCCAGATGTCTGTCGATACCTATACTAACCTCGCCTATAATCAAGAAGAATGGCTCAATCATCCCAACAATCAATAGATGCTCGCCAAAAGTACGTCGAGGCGTGGAATACAACTATGGTCAATATCTGGCGTGAGCGTATCTCCAAACTCGGTGTATATGATACCGGAGCGCTATGGCGTTCCGTGCTTTCGCTCCCTGTGCAGGCTGATGGGCGCTTCTACGACATCACACTGTCGCAGACCTTCCTCGAATATGGCATATGGCAGGACCTCGGGGTAGGGCGCGAAGTCTACCATGGCAACGCCGGAGATATCGGACGCGCCAAGGTGCGTGAGCGCCGTCGTTGGTTCTCCATCAAGTACTATGCCTCGGTTATGCGTCTGCGCGACTTCATGGCAGAGTCCCTCGGTGCCGAATTTAAGGAGATGTTCTGCAACGCGCTGGACAGTTCGCGAGCCAAGAACAGCACTCAGTATTACAAGCGAAAGGGCTATGCCTGATGTCTTTTAAGGCTGGCTCCGGCATCGCTAATTTTGCTACAAAATAATAAGATATGGCAGATATTAAGACCCTCCAGGATAAGGTGGACAACCTTAGAACTCTCATCGAGCGAG
>JBJEDD010000192.1:0-8067 GCA_051871715.1 Muribaculaceae bacterium
CAATACTTTGCGTCCGCGCAAGCACCCCATCGCACATTGACATAAATTCCCATCGGCACATTCGCCCTATTGGACTTATAAGCCCTATCAGCCCTATCACCGATGTTGCGAGAACCTGCTGAGCAGGTTGCTCATGCGTAACCCATCAACTTGCAACCGCGCGTAATCTTTCGCAGAACCCTCCTCCCCGAGGAATATTGTAAAGTAGTATCTTGTCCTTTGGGCATCCTACGGCCTTCATTGTGGACATGCTTAGCGGCCCACGTTTCTTGTATGGTGGCGATATTTCTCAAAAAATGCGATTTTTGAGAAGTATTACTCACCGTATTGTTGCCGAGATAGTGAGGATTGTGCGATGAGTGTTGGCTGATTGCCAAAAATTTGCTACCTTTGCACCATAATTGAGCGGGGGATGTGAGCCTTCGTCTAAACAATAAGGTAATGGATTGGATAATAGAACTTTTGGGCCCCGGCAGTACCGCAATCGCGTCGACGCTTGTGTTGTACTCCTTTGTGATTGCCGCGGGCATTTATCTCGGCAAGATTAAAATTGCCGGTGTGAGTCTTGGCGTTACTTTCGTGCTCTTTGTGGGCATCCTTATGGGGCACTTCGGCTATGTCGTCGATGGCTCTACCCTCAAATTCGTGCGCGAATTCGGCTTGATTTTGTTCATCTTTGCCATCGGCTTGCAGGTCGGTCCCGGTTTCTTTGCCTCTTTCAAGAAGGGCGGTATGAAACTCAACGGCTTGGCAGTCATGGCTATCGCTTTGAACGTGCTCATCGTCCTGGGTATTTACTTCTGGGGTAACATCAAGGATATCAGCGCATTGGTTGGCGTGATGAGTGGTGCCGTCACCAACACTCCCGGCTTGGCTGCCGCTCAGCAGGCTGTCGCCGAACTCGGCTCACCCGACAAGGCTAACGTCATGGCTCAAGGCTATGCCGCCGCTTATCCCCTTGGTGTTGTCGGCATTATCGCCGCTATGCTCATCATCAAGGCTATTTTCAAGGTGAAGACCGAGAACGAAATCAAGGAATTGGAAAACGACCACGATGCCGCTATGCTGGCTCCCTATATGCTCACCGTCAAGGTCACTAATCAATTGGTCGACGGTCGCACTATCCTCTCGCTCCACGATGTAATCCAATGCAACTTTGTCGTCTCACGTCAAAAGACTGCCGATGAGAAGATTATAATCCCCACCTCGCGCACCGAGTTACACGTGGGCGATATCCTGCTCATCGTGTGCTCGGCTCAGGATGCCGACCGCTTCCATGCCGTCCTCGGTCCCGATGTCGAGATGGACTGGGACTCTATCCCCACTCCCGTGGTATCGCGTCGCATATTGGTCACCAAGAGCGAGTTCAATGGTGTGCCACTCGGCTCCCTCCGACTACACAACGGATACCAACTCAACTGTACTCGCGTCAACCGCGCCGGTGTCGACCTCGTCTCATCACCCAACCTCCGCCTACAGATGGGCGACCGCATCACCGTCGTGGGCAAGTTGGAGGACATTGACCG
This sequence comes from Muribaculaceae bacterium, assembly GCA_051871715.1. GTDB lineage: Bacteria > Bacteroidota > Bacteroidia > Bacteroidales > Muribaculaceae > CAG-873. The sequence goes on from JBJEDD010000192.1 coordinate 1,527, forward strand.
CCTCGCCGAGCGCCTCGGCAACTCCATGAAGCGTCTCAACCAGCCCAACCTTATCACCATATTCGTCGGCATCATCTTCGGTATCATCCTCGGCTGTGTCGACCTGGGCTTCGGTATGAAATTAGGCTTGGCGGGCGGACCTCTCGTCGTAGCCATCTTGCTCAGCCGCTTCGGCTACAAATTCAAACTCATCACCTACACCTCCTCGTCGGCATCGATGATGCTGCGCGAGTTGGGCATCTGCCTGTTCCTCGCCTCGGTGGGTATCGCCGCCGGCAAGGACTTTGCCTCGGCTGTGTTCAACGCCACCGGTATGTGGTGGGTGATTTGGGGCTTCATCATCACTGTGGTTCCTCTGCTCATTGTGGGCTGCATCGCCCGCGGCAGAGACCGCATCAACTTCCTATCTATCATGGGCTTGTGCAGTGGCTCCTACACCGACCCACCCGCTCTTGCCTATGCCAACAACTCCACCGGTAACGACGCACCCGCGGTGGCTTACTCTACGGTATACCCGCTCACAATGTTCTTGCGAGTGGTGGCGGCTCAGGCGCTTATCCTTTGCTTGGCTTAGGCTTGGACGATCTCGTCGCGTAGCAAATACCACAGGTAACCCCGCACATCCTCATAACCCATCTGCTTGAGCATCGACACGTAGGCACACACCTGCTGTCGGTGCTCATCGTTTGTCTCGGTGGTGAATTTGAAGTCGACGACATCGATGTGTCCGTCGGCAGTCCACACTATGCGGTCGGGGCGGAAATTGCGGTTGTACCTCCCATCATATATTGTCTGCTCATTGAGCACTCGCTGTACCTCGGAGCCAAACCACTGCTCGACCTCGGCGGGGCGAGCATCCAAGGCGGCAGTGATGACAGCGCGATAGTCGGCGGCTCTCGTGGAGTCATCGCCGGCAACACGCCCGATGGCGCCGTCAAGGTCTGCCAGGCTATACATTTGCGCCAGAATAGCGTGCATATCGGTGCCTCGGCGAGTAGCCTCGGCGAGACGCTCATCGGCAGTGGCATGTGTGCGTTCCTCGACCGGCTCGCTGTCGATGTCAGGTCCATTGGTGACGCTGACGGTGATGTCCTCGACACGGGTGATGGCGCTGTTGACTGCGGTGAAAGCCACGTTGAATGGCGCCGCATCAATGGGGGTCGGCTCGGTCAACGGTCTCGTTGACGCGAACTTTATTTTTACTATAGGCTTCGTGGGCTCGCCCAAGCGGTAGTTGCAACTATCGTCAGTGGCACCCTTGCTCAAATCCAGGAACAAATCATCCTCAGTCCCCGATGTCTTGAGTGCTCCTTGAATGTATCCACTGATATTATCGCCTCTCTTGGGCAATACGCCGATATGCAACTCGCGCACAGCGCGTGTGAATGCCACATATGCCACATTGAGATTGTCGGCACTGTCTTTATTGATGCCCTCGTTGACCTCCTCGGCAAATGGCGACTCCTTGAGAGTAAACGTACTGTCGGGACGCAGATAGAGCATAGGTGGACGTATTGACTCGTCGATTTCAGTGACCTTGTCAAGAGAATACCACCCCGGAGCCGGTGAGGCTTTGAATTCCCAATTGAGAATGGGAATGTGTACGCAGTCCCACTCCAAGCCCTTTGCCTTGTGCACGGTCATGATGGTGACGGCATCGGCTCCCTCCGGGGCACCGATAGCAAGGGTATCGCTCACCGAGTCCCAGTAATCGAGGAAAGCATTGACTGTGGGTATATAGTTAGCCGAGAATTCAATCACCGTGTCGACAAAGGCGTTGATATAAGGCAACTCGTTGGCACGGACATCGGCAGGCACCTTGCGAGCGATTATAGCCTCTACGAGAGCCGGGAGGGTTGCCGGAGCCTCGGCAAGGATACTGCTCAAGTCGCCGCGCATCGCTATCGAGTCGTCATCGTCTGTGGATTTGACATCGAGAGCCCGGCGCAGGGCGGCTGAAGGCTCGAAGCCTCGCGAGCGGAAGTACTCAAAGCGGTCAACCAATACATCTGCCTTCAACGACGATACCGCTGCCGAGACGGGCTGCTTGGCTTCATTAGCCGGGGCGGCAGTGGCAAGCATACGCAGGATGCTCACTACCAAGCGCACCGACGATGCATGCCCCACGATGAGCGCCTCGTCGCTAATAAGCGCGATTTCAGGGAATAACTGTGCAAACAATTCGGCAACCATAGCAGCCTCGACGTTGCGACGGCACAGCACGGCTATATCTTTCCATCGGTAGCCTCGCTCGTGTTCTGCGATGATAGCCTTGCCACATCGCACTATGGCAATGTGGGCAGGTATCCATTTATCATCATCGTCCTTGCAAGCCGCCTCTTCTTCATCGGTAAAGCCCACGCGCATTGATTCATATGGGTCCTTACCAAGCAAATCGCTGATGGTGATATATGCTTCAATGTCGCGATTGTCATCGGGGATTGACTGTGCCACGCCGGCATAGCCGGTGACTTTGCCGGCATCTGCGAGGCTCTTGAAGAGGGTATTGTTGAAGCGAACGATGTCGCCGGCGCTGCGGTAGTTGGTATTCTCGCCCTCGCCGGCTCCCTTAACCTCACAGTGCGTGGGAAAGTCTACATCTTGCACGCGGTGGTCGAGCAATGAAGCATCACCACCGCGCCAGCGGTAAATCGACTGCTTGACATCGCCGATGATGAGGCTGTCGTGCTCCTCCGACAGCGAATTGGCGATGAGCGGCTTGATATTGTTCCACTGCATCGTCGAGGTATCCTGGAACTCGTCAATGAGGAATTTGTTGAGGCTGACACCTACACGCTCGTAGATGAATGGAGCATCGCTGCCGGCAATGATGGTGCCAATGAGGGTATTGGTGTCGGCGATAAGAATCAGGTTGTTCTCCTGTCTGAAGCGGTTGATGTACTCATTGATGTAGGTGAGTGCCTTGAAAGCGACCAACGAGTCTCTCATCTTGGCATATATTTCCCTAAACATCAACGCGTTTGCTGTCTCGCTAAACCATTTACCGAGGGCATCTATATCATCTGCCGATGGGTCACCATTCTTGCCAAAAAGGATTTTTAGCGAGTCTTCATCTCCGGGCGAACGCAGTGCTTGGAGATACTTCAATTTGGGCGTCGGATTGAGTATATTGCGACAGTCGTCCTTGGTTAGTTTCCCCTGGGCAGCGCGTTCCACCAAGGCACAGACGCTCTTGTTGACCCCGGATAGCGAGTATTGTATGTTTTTAGCGGCTTCCTTCACCTGCTTGTCGCACTCCTCGACCAATCCTTTCAGGCGCTCATTGAAGGCTACCAATGCCTGTGGATTTTTAAGATACTCGCTGATTTGCTCGGCACGTGCCTTGAAGTCCTCGTCGAAGGTTTTTTGAACGAAGGAGGTGATGCGTCTGAAGACGCTACCCGCACGGTTGAAGGGGTTGAAGTCGGTGCCTTGTGCCCAACATTCTTCGGCGGTATCTTGCAGCCACTTCGCGACAGCATCGTCGGGGTTGCCGAAGTGTCCGTTGACCTCATCGAAGAGCATCGACACGGCGGTGTCGACGGCGAGGCTGTCGTTGAGTTCCACTCGGTAATCGCCTTGACGGTCGATTTCGCGGGCAAAGGACCGTAGGATAGTCTGGAAGAAGGAGTCAATGGTGCTCACATTGAAGTTGTTGTAGTCGTTGAGGATGCGGTGGAGTGCATGCGTAGCGACTTGGGCGATCTCGTCGCGCGAGCAACGGAGGTCTTTGATGAGCATAGCGGCATATGGTGTGTCGCTGTCGGGGGGAGTCGGCACACTCGACAGGCGGTCCAACTCCTTGATTATGCGCGACTTCATCTCGGCTGTCGCCTTGTTGGTGAAGGTGATAGCCAGGATATGCGCGTGGGCATAGTCTACGTAACGGTCACCGGCATATTTGCGCGTGTTGAGGACATAAGTTCCACCCTCGGTTTTGACGCCGAGGAGGGACTTAATGTAAGTATAAGCCAGGGTGAAGGTCTTGCCCGACCCTGCCGATGCCTTGTAGATGGTGAGCAATTGGGTTTAGGGTTTAGGGTTTAGGGTTTAGGGTTTATGGTTTATGGTTTAGGGTTTATTTGATGAGGACGCGGCGGGCGAAGTCGTCAACGGCGACGATGCACAGCCCGGCGGGGACATCAAGGGTGGTGATGCCGGCAGGCACGGTGGCGCTGAACAGTGTGGTGCCATCGAGGGCATAAACATGGGCGAGGACGGGCTCGTCAGCCTCGATACACAGTTGACCGTCGCGGCAGAAGGCATCCCAGCGGTGATAGTCGGCAACAGAGGCGGGCACGAGGCTCGAGTATGCGGTTGCCTCAATATTGTCGATATTCACGCGGTTGCCCACCGTGCGAGTGAAGCGCAGGCGCAACGGCTTGCTCTGATTGATAGTCATTGTAAACTTGGAGTAAACATTGCTTGTCAAGTCAACCGTACCGGCTGCCTGCCAGGTGCTGCCATTATCGGTGGTGTATTCCACGGCGATGGTAGCGTTGACGTCGTTGCTATAAATCTTAGCCATAAAGGTGAGGACACCCATGCCGCCGATATGCTCCTCAGCCATCTCGATTGAGGCGGTGCCAATCGTGGCATCGCTACTGCTCTTGCCGAAACGCACACCGTAGTTGCCCTCGTAAGCCTCGGTGCGGACATCCCAGATGCCGGTGTTGACAAAGTTCCACAAGCAAGCCGAGCCTTGATATTGCTGCTTGTTGTAGGTGGAGGCGGTGCCGGTCTCGAAGTCCTCACAGAAGTTGACTGCTGCGACTACCGAGCCTGTAGCCTCGGCTTGGTCGGTGTAGTATTCACCGGCTCGGGCAACTATAGATGTCTGGAATGTGCCGGTGGCATCGCTGAGCAGACGCAGATAGATGCGGTCTTCCTCGGGGTCGAGGGTGAGCGATGTGCTCCATGTAGCCTTGTCGGTCGACAACTGGAAGGGCTCGCTGACCGATACGATTACGCCGGTGTTGATATTCTCGATGTTGACCAGCAACTCGGCAGCCTCGGAGGGTTCACCGGGCGAGGTGACGAAGTCGAGATCGCCGTCAAAGAGGAACTCAATGAGCGGCTGCGGGTCGAGGGTGGTGACGTTGATAGCCTCGGAGGTGAGGTGTTGCGACTTGATATAATATGTGTAGGTGGTCGATGCCTCAAGTCCCTCGACGAGGAAAGCCTCGTCGGCGGCAGCCACCGAGCGCGGAAATTCGTCAAGCGACACGCCATTGAGTTGCACATCGAGGGTGTACTCGCCCAGGGCGTCGGCATCGCCGACATTGGACCAGCGAGCCACAAACGAGCAGTCGCTGATTGCGGTCACAGGTCCTACGGGAAGGGTGGAGATAGCCTTGCCGGTGACATTCACGCGCGAGGACAGCGAGCCCGAAGCCACGGTTATTACCGAGTTGAAAGTGCCCTCACTCAGGGCATTGAAGGTGACGGTGGCAGTGGCGCCGCTTGCCGCCTGCGTGGCGGTGATGGAGGCGGGGCTGACACTGAAATTGGCATCACCGGCGCTGAGGGTGACAGCGCTCTCCAGTGCGACACCCTTGACGGTGAAGGTGCTACTGCGAGGATATCCCACCACAGTGGTGCCGAGGTCGATAGTCGAGCCATCGACCGGCAGAGTGATTTCGGGGTCGGGCTCGCCACCGATATACCACGCGGTGCCCTGTTTGTTGCCCCAGATATATTCAGCCAGTTCGGGGTGGTCGATGAATGGGTTGCGGTTTTTCTGAGCGGCATATACGGCATTGTTGCGGTTGATTTCCTTGTCGCTCACGGGGTCTTGGCGGTGCCACTTGAGCAGGAGGTTGACAGCCCAAGAGGAGAATGCCGGGTAGTTGTTGCCGGCAAGCATGGGGCTACTCCATGAGGCAATCTTGCCATTGTATGCGGCTGCCATATAGAAATATGTACGCGCGAAGTCGCCCTTGTATTCATCGTCCGGCTCAAACACCGTGCCCGAGTAGCCCGAGAAAGTTGAGGCACCCAGGCGTCCCAAGGCGCGGATACCTCCCGAGGCGGGCAGCGTGGTGCCGTTGGCACACTCGCCATAGGGATAGTTGCTGCGCTGACCGTTCACCTTGCCGTCGGTGGGGTAGATATGATAGGCATCGCTCACCATCGGCGAGGCATCGTCAAACCAACTCTTGGGGAAGGAGTGCTCGCGGTTGTAGCACGAGCCGACTACGCTATATGTGCCGCATTGGTCGGTACCAAACTTATACTCCTTGGTCGAATACATATCCCAAATGGTGCCGTTGGGACGAAGGTCGGTCGTCTCATAGAGGTCCCACAAGCCATTGTAACTGACCACGGTGTGATTGCCGACTACGTCACATAGTTTGACCAGTAAGTTTTTGCCGGTAAGCCCTTCGCAGGATTGGTAATAGTTGGCGGGCTCGGCAGCGGAGCACAATTGTGCTGTGGCAAGAGCCACGAGTATGAGCGATGTCCTTAGTTTATTCATTTTTTTTGGTGTTATTTAAGGTAGACAAGTAATAAACCCTCAACAAGAGGGAAATAGACCTCA
>JBJEDD010000193.1:0-8021 GCA_051871715.1 Muribaculaceae bacterium
TGGTGAATTTTATTTCTTTTGCCATGATAGTTTTCTTCTTATATTATATGTGATTATTTTTCGATAACAGCGAGTACTTCGTTTTGACGCATGATGAGCACTTTGTCGCCTTCGAGGTCGAGCTCGGTGCCGGCATATTTGCCATAGAGCACTTCGTCACCTTCTTTGAGAATCATTTCCTCGTCCTTGGTGCCGTTGCCCACGGCGATGATAGTGCCACGGAGGGGCTTTTCTTTGGCAGAATCAGGAATGATGATGCCCGAGGCGGTAACTTCCTCGGCAGCGATGGGTCGAATGATAACCCTGTCGGCAAGTGGTTTGAATTTCATAGTGTATGATTTTTTTAGTTTTATTTTTTAATGTTCTACAGAGGATAAAGCATAATTTGTGCCAACCTGTCCGGATGTGACAAATTGGCACAAATAATTAAGGATTATTTACCGATGTTGAGGAGCGAAGCCGCCGAGCGAGCGTTAATCTCGGGGGCATACTGGCTCATGATAGAGGCGGGACCCGAGGAGAAAGTGCCGTCGGCAGTGACAGTCATATCATATGTAATGTAGTAAGTACCGGCTGGGAGGAAGTCGATGAACAGGCGGGTCTGCGAGTCGTAATTTTCGCGGTAGAATGCAATGCCGTTGGAATAGACATATCCGGGCAGCTGGTCCACCGGCTCGAAGGCGGAGGGGCGTTCGTCGATGATTGTGAGATACTCCATGTCGCGAGCCGTGGTGATGAGCAATTGCACGGTGACGCGCATACCGGCGCGGAGGCGAGTAGCCTCGGTGACAGTGCCGTTGTTGTTGACCAAGAAACGCTTCTGTATGGCGATCTCCTCGCTCGAGCGAGCCTTGACACCGGTCAACGAGGTGTTATGGACGATGTTGACCGAGCCATAAGCAGCGGCGGCATCGGGCTGACGCTTGACGCTAACAGTGGCGCCGGCGATGTCATTGGCATTGATGGTGATAGTGCCGGTGATAGCCTCCGACTTGGTGGGCGTGGCGGGAGCGCCGTTGATGGTGATAGCCGGGGTGTTGGGCTGCAGGCGAGTCCACCGCGAGCCCGAGCAGAGGATGGCGGTGATGAGACGGGTGGGCTCCCAGGTGCCGAGGTCGTCGGTCACTTGGGTGCGCAGCGTGAGCCATTGGCGCATGCCATCCAATTCGCTTGTCACGGGGTCGATAGTGGCAAATGCCTGGAGGATAGTGCTGTAGGCATTGATATTGTCGACCGAGGGGAAGTATATGCCGGCTTGCGGGCTGCTCACCTCGTATTGACGCAGCGAGGCGATTATTTCGCGAGCAACAGGCTCATATCCGGTGGCGTTGAGGTAAAGGGCAAGACGAGCGCGGCGTGCCGGGTCGGCATCCTTCCAAGTGGCGATGGCATTCTGGGCAACCATAGAGATCGCTTGGTTCCCGGCAGTGCATTGCGGTTTGCGTCCCGGATAAAGGGAATAAACCGAAGCATAGAGGCGCTCTACTCCGATTAGGTTATTGTCGAGGAATTGGAATGCGCGATTGATGACGCGGTCGAGTTTGGCAGTGCCGGTGAGGAAACCTTGAATATTTAATTGACCTAAAATATTCAATACACTTGCAGTAACGAAGAAGGATGATTCCTTGCTCCACGCGCCATATTTAAAGCCGCCATCGGGTTGTTGCAACTCTTCGAGTTTATTGACAGCGAGGTCGATTAATCGGTTGATTTCCTTGGTGTCAAATGTGATGGCGAGGCGCTGCATCTCGGCGGTGTGCGATGCCGCTTGCCACATCCACGGTGTTTGTTGCAAGGTGAGAGCCTTGAGTTGCTCGTCGGCATAGAGGCGCGAAACGAGAGCCGAGTCGGCTTCGTTGGCTTGCCAGGTGGAGATTGCTTGCTTAATCTCGGGGAACTTGCGGTTGAGGCCGCGAGCGGTGAGGGCACCGAAGAGGGTGTGAGCGGCGCTGAATGCCGATGACACGCGAGTGTCGTATGTGCCGGGAACGGCTTTCACCACGCTCCAAATGGGATTGGCGCAGTACTTGATGGTGACATCGGCAGCACTGCTCTGCGGAATGGTGGCCGAGTATTGATTGTTGTTGCCGCTGAGGTAGAATGTCTCGCTGTCGATGACGGTGAGTTCGTCGGCAACGATGGGTATCAAGTCGACCTCGCCATCGGTGAAATTGCCGCCTGTGGCTTTCCAGCGGATGGCGATGGAGGAATTGCCCTCGGTGGTGGGGACATCAATCTTCACTACCGACGATGCTCCGGCGGCGATGGCTAAGGTGCGAGTTTCTCTGGAAATCACCTTGCTCGATTCGGGGTCAAACAACTCGATAAGTACCGAGATATTGGCATTATTCTCGGTGTTGTTGAATACAGTGGCAGGCACTACGGCAGAGTCGCCGGCGCGCAAGAAGCGAGGCACGTTGGGGGTAATCATCACCGGCTTGTTGGCGATGGCGATATGGTCGATGCCCGAGGCGTTGAGGGCTTCGTCCCAGGCGGTAGCCATGAAGTGCCACGAGCCGTTGCAGTCGGGCACTGTGAATTTAATGACAGCCTCGCCGTTGATTTCGGTGGAGTTGCACCATAGGGCTTGGAGCACCTCGGCGGGGCGGTAAGCCTCTGCCGGCTCTTCATCCTTGTTGGTGGTGTCAAATATTTGAACTGCGTCTTCGGCATAATATGCCATATCCTCATCCACACATTCGGGTGCTGCTGCCAACATGGCGTTGGACCTGTACATGATTGGACCATACGGCAATGGCACATATTTGAAGGATGGCTCGCCGAAATACCTCATTTGACGATATATTCCATGATTGAAGTATGAATTGTAATGCGAAATATTGGGGTAGGTCGACATGGTGAAAGCACGCACCGGCGCGATGAAGTCGTAATCGTAGAAGGAGAAGATGCGCTTGTCTTGCAAGAAGTGAGTGGAAGCGCCTTGGGCGAGGTTGTCGAGCGCTTGATTATACATGGTGGCAATCAAGGCACCATTGGCAGGAGTGCCATCGGCACGCTTGAAGCGCAGGGTGAGGGTCTCGGTGGTGTTGGGCGTGAGTCTGTCGCGCCACGACTCGACGGTGAGGTTGACAAGTTGGGTGTCCTCGCCTTTTATGACGATTTCTTTGACGACAAACTCCAAGCCGTCAAGGACGGCAACGGTGAGTTTCAAGGTCTTCGCTGCGTCAGGTGCAGTCACCTCGAGACGGTTGAAGCCGGGGGTGAGTTTGAGGCGCTGTACCTTGTTGAGGGTGTTGCTGAATGAGTATACCACATAACCGATGGTCTTCTTTGATGTGCCGATGAGTATTGACATTTTCTTGCCGGCAGGGACTGTGAAGTCGGTTTGAGGCACAATCAATGTCTCGGTTGTGGGCATAGCCTTAAGCATTACCGAGTAAGTTGTAACATCGGTGGTTAGCGGCTCGCAATCGGTAGCCTCGACACGAATATCATATTTGTCGGCGTGATAGGTTGACAAATCTATGTTAAGCCCCTCGGCGGTGATAACGCCGTCGCCCGAGGCGATGGGTCTGTCGCCCTTGGTGAGGCTCCAATGCACAGGCATCTCAATCTTGTTGCCCAAGGCATCATAGGCGAAAATGGGCACGACCTTGGTATTGTCGGTATTGATGAGCATGTTGCCGCGTTGACGGATGAATTGCTTTTTGCGGATGCACACGGGAATGGAAGCCTGTTGCATCTCGGCGGCTTTGGAAGTGACAGCGGCAGTGAGATAGTAGCGTGAATAAACGTCTACCTTGTCGGCAGCAATGGTGCAGGAGAATGAGCCGTCATTGTTGGTGACGGTAGATGCTGCCACGTCGGTGTGGTGCTCGTACATCCACCATGTGGGGTTATACTTCATGGTGATGTTCACTTGTGCATCGACCACGGGCATGCCGGCATAGGTGCTTGCCTTGCCGGTAATTACTATGTCGCCGGTGGCGTTGGTTACGCACTTGAGGTCTTGAATCTCGAATGTAGGAGTCTTGAACGCGGATACCTCAAATGAGCCGGTGATGGTGCGAGGACGCAACTGGGTGTAGTTGGTGGCGTTCAACTTGAGATTGTAAGTGCCGCTGAGGCGGTCCTTCGGGATGACAAATTGCCCCGAGGCGCGCCCGTATTGGTCGGTGACCACGTTGAGGGTGCTCACCTGCTTGTTGTTGGCATCGAACATACCCACTTCCAACTCGATGTCTGCGCTGGAGTGGCTGCGGCGAGTAGGCGAGTCATATTTGCCCACAACTACCGACCATTGCACCGTGTCGCCGGGGTGGTAGATGGGACGACTAACAAAGAAGTGTGCCGATACACCGTTTGTGTCAAATGATGTGTCATCAGTTCTAAGGGATAGCACATCGGTGAAGTCATAGATTTGTCTATCCTTGACCAAACGAATGTCGTCGGTGGAGCGAGGGATGCGCTTGTCGTTGTAGAAGGCTATGTAACCTTCCTCGTTGATGGGACCCATCTCGGCGCCGTCGATGTAGAGCATAGCATCCTTCATGGGCTCGCCGTCCTTGGTACGCACGGCAATCACGGCGGTGCGGTTGCCGTGAGTCACAATGAGCGGCGTGTAGGATGTAGCCAGCAAGATGCGCGTAACGGCAGGCTTCTGGAAGCCATCGTAATTGACGGTTATTATGTACAAGCCATCTTCTTTGACAGTGATGGCGGTAGAGTCGCAGATTTGATATGTGTCGGGCTCGTAGGCGAATGTGCGGTACTCGACGCGCTTGCATTTTGCCGCTAAAGATGCAGCGGTGGCAGTTTTCAAAAACTCCTCGCACGAATAGCGATTGTCAGTGAAAGCGCGGAATACGTTGACCGTGATGTTGGTGGCATATTTGCCTTCAAACTTGACTATGAAAGGCTTCTGGGCTTCGATTATTGAGGGGAAAGTAGCCTTGATCTCCGATGAGGTCAAGATTTCGAGTTGATTCTTCAGACGCTCAGTGATGATATTGGATGGCTCGCGGTCCAAGTAGTCGCGTATCATCACCACGAGTTCGCGCTCTTCAATTTTATCTGTGGCAATGTTCATTAAGAGCAAGCCGCCACACAGCCCGGTTGAGTATTGCTTGTACAGGGCATATGCGTCGGCATCGGTATCCACCACGCGGAATGCCCACTCCTCGGTGCCCGGGGTGGTCTTGGCGAGTAATTCAGAGGATAGCTCTTGCGCCCATTCGCTATCGAAGACGCCCGAGGCGATATTGCCGGCTATTGTGTAGGTGAAGTCGCGCATCTTGGGATACAACACCATTGGCACGTCTGTGAGATCGAGTATAGCCGAGAATTGCGATAGCGGCAACTCCTCGGCTTGTTTCAAGTCGGCAAAGGCATCAGCGACTGCCGCCTTGAGCGCGTACCGGGCTTGCTCGCCCGTCCATTGGCATATATCTGCCGGGATGGGCAACAGTGGAGCCGTGGCATTGTAGTTGTGGCGAGAATTGTCGCGGTATAAGTCCTTGATGATAGTGGCGCGATACAGCTTGAGTAAGCCTCGATAGGTGCGGTCTTGCTCCTTGGTGGCATACTGCTCAATCAATGCCGGGATAGCATTGACCGAGTCGGGGTCGCAGATGGCAACTTGTGCCTTGGTAATTTGCATCACTGCGAGGAAGCGCTCGGTCGGTGTGGCAGCTGTGGCGAGTGCTTGCCGTGCATCGTTGATGACCGTCTGCGGATACGCAAAATCGGGCGCCTGGAACGTGGCTGTCGCTCGCACCGGCATCAGGGCGCATATGGCAACAGCTAATAAGGTGAGTAGTCGGTTCATAGACTGTTTTTTATGGTTTATTTTCTTTGATGTTTTCGCGGTGTAATAGTTTAATCTGCAAATTTAACGATTTTCTTGAACAATTACACCATGTAGTATAAAAAACGCCTGCGAGAACGTTTTATTTGTTTCTCGCAGGCGAAAACATTTAAAATATGAAAACAAAAACTCTTACATTTTGATAAGCTCAACCGAGCGAGCGATGAATGCGCTGAGGTCCTTGCCCTTGAGCAAGCCGTTGCCAAGGAGGGCGATGTCAATAAGTTGGCGCACTTGTGGCACGGAGGCGGCAAATGCCTTGATGGCATCTTCTTGCTTGGTGCGAGCCTCCGCGATTGCTGCCTCAAGGTCCTTGCATTGCTGCTCGTCCTCGGGCGAAAGTTTGCCGTCTTTGCTCTTGGCGCGGATGTCGCTCACCTGCTTGTTGTTATTGGCGATGGTGTCTTGATAGGGCTTGATGGCATCGGCGAGGGCATTGGTGCTTGCCTCGGTGATTTTCTTGATAATGTCGGCTCCGGTATTGACCACCAAGTTGTATGAGTCGGGCATCTCGCCGAAGAATGCCATGCCGGGTTGTAGTGCTGACATATCCTTCATACGGCGCGAAAACTCGTTTTGAGTCACCACAATGGGCTGGTCGGCGGCGGTCAGTGCCGAGAATGTTACCACAAATGTCGATTTTTCAACCTCGGGAACTTGCGAACTGAACAACGTCGTGAGGATGGTGCGTTGTGTGTCGCTCAATTCCACTTTGTGCTCTTCTTTGTTGATGATATTGGTGACTACATCGCTATCGACGCGTACAATGCGCAGGTGCTCGTTCTTCTGCTCGAGCATCGACACGAAGTGGCTGTCGAGACGTCCGTCAAGCAATAATACGCTATAGCCGTGGTCGTTGGCTGCTTTTATGTAGTTGTACTGCCCGATGGGGTCGGTGGTGTACAAGTATACCAAATTTTTGTCCTTGTCGGTTTGATTGGGTTCGGTGAGAGTCTTGTACTCCTCGAGGGTATAGAAGTGGTGCTCGGTGTCCTCGACTAGAGCAAACTTCATCGCTGAGTCGCAGAATTTCTCGTCGGTGAGTATGCCATATTCGATGAATATGCGTATGTCGTTCCACTTTTCCTCAAAGTTCTTGCGGTCGCTCTTGAACAACTCCTCGAGACGCTGCGACACTTTCTTGGTAATGTACGACGATATCTTCTTGACATTGGCATCGCTTTGGAGGTATGAGCGCGACACATTCAGCGGAATGTCGGGTGAGTCGATAACGCCTTGCAACAGCATCATGAAATCAGGCACAACACCCTCGACCGAGTCGGTGACGTACACTTGGTTGCAATACAGTTGGATGCGGTTCTTGGTAACCTCAAATTCGTTCTTGATTTTGGGGAAATACAAGATACCGGTGAGGGTGAAGGGATAATCGACATTAAGGTGTATCCAGAACAAGGGATCATCCTGTCCGGGGTACAACTCGTGGTAGAAATTGCGATAATCTTCGTCGGTGAGTTCGCTCGGCTTCTTCATCCACTGCGGACCGGTGGCGTTCACCACCTTGTCGCGGTCGGTATCGACCATCTTGCCGTCTTTCCACTCTTGCTCCTTGCCGCTGATGACGCGCACGGGCAAGAAACGGCAGTATTTCTTGAGAAGGGCATCGATGCGTGCTTGCTCCAAGAATTCCTTGCTCTCGTCATCGATATATAGAATAATGTCGGTGCCTCGGGTAGCGCGGTCGCCTTTCTCCATGCTATACTCGGGCGAGCCGTCACAACTCCAGCGCACTGCCTCTGCGCCTTCTTTGTAACTCAACGAGTTGATTTCCACTTTCTTTGATACCATAAATGCCGAGTAGAAGCCCAAGCCGAAGTGTCCGATAATCGAGTTGGCGTTCTCCTTGTATTTCGAGAGGAATTCCTCTGCGCCCGAGAAGGCTATTTGGTTGATATAACGGTCGACATCCTCGGCGGTCATGCCTATGCCGCTGTCGCTCACGGTGAGGGTGCCGGCTTTGGTGTCGATGGTCACGCGCACTTCAAGTTCGCCCATTTCGCCCTTGAACTCGCCGCATGACGATAAGGTGCGCAATTTCTGTGTCGCGTCAACAGCATTACTTACCAATTCACGAAGGAAGATTTCGTGGTCGCTATAGAGAAATTTTTTGATGACGGGGAAGATGTTTTCGGTCGTTACCCCGATTGTGCCTTTTGCCATAATTCTTTATGTTTTT
>JBJEDD010000194.1:0-2074 GCA_051871715.1 Muribaculaceae bacterium
GCCGGCATCCGCAACCTTAGCCTTGATGGTCGAGAAGTCGGTGATAGGCCATGTAACAGCTACAGGATAAGTGTAGGTGCCATTGGAGATAGTGAAGCTACCGGTCGGCACGAAGGGCAAGTAAGATAATGTTTCATCATAGCCACCAAGTTCAGTGTCATTGAGATATACGCTGTAACCGGTAAAGTCAAATGCAAGACCATGAGACTCTTGGAGACCGCTGAAGGTAATCTTATTTGCATCACCTTCTGTCTCATCCACTGCAATTGTGATTTCAGCCTTAAACTCAGGTTCAACGCGAGTCCATACTAATGTTATTTTGTTGATATTCACAACAGCCAAAGCACGGAGTCCGATATAACAATAATAACCTGTTGCCAACACATCAAACTCTGTCTCATTTACGCTCTTTAAAGTACCGAGTAATGTGCCTTTTTTCACTGTAGCTCCGACTGCGGTTGCATTCAAATCAGTAGTGCCGGTAAAAGCTTCATTGCTACCAATAATTTCAAGATCTTTATCGGCTGCGCAATTTAAGTTCCATTCAACAATAATTTTGGAAATAACATAGCCATGAGGGTTTTCTGTTACAACAATACCGGGAGATGCGTTGTTTTTGTTCAACTGAATACCATTGGTATTGCTGTATTTTGCTTTATAAATGATACCATTACCGGATGTATATGATCCTTCATTAGCATATGCTCCACCAGCGTTACCATCAAAAATGCCATGTACTATCACATCATCTTCAATAGCGTTAGGATCTTTAACTGTGATAGTGTAGGAGGCGGAGTTAGAGCTATTTTCTTTTTCAGTTGCGGTGATTTTGGTTGTACCAATGCCAACGATGGAGACATTGCCTGAGTCGTCAACAGTAGCAACGTTCTCATCGCTCGATTCCCAGTTGATAGTCAAACCATCGGCATTGCTCAATATAGGAGGGGTAAATGTGTCTTTTTCATCAAGATACAGCTCAACGCTCGACTCGTCAAATGACAAAAGGTCAATTCCGCTGAGTTCAGCCTCAGTAGAAATTACAATGTTGCCAAAATATGCTTGACCGGAACCAACCATACCTGTTTGAGTGTAAATGAGTTCGATAGTAGCACCAACAGCCAAATTGGTTTGGGTAGTATAATTGACAGTTTTGGTGGCTTTAGAGTCAGATAGACTGATTGAAGTTACGTCCAATCCAGTTGTTGTGGCAGTGCCACCATTTTCTGAAACTGTTAAGTCATAGCCTTTAGCCGGGGCGTTACTACTTTTATTGTAAAACATATCGGCGGCAAACGAAATAACCGTATTTGAGGGAATTGCGACGGTGGTTCTAAGTGTTAGGGTGATGCTTGTAACTGCGGTAAAGGCATAGCCCTTGGATGAACTCCATGTCGATCCGGTACCATCAAGATAGAATGTGGATTCGAGACATGTGCCATCTGTCGCTGCGAAGGCTGTCTTATTGGCTGGATAACTACTACTCGTGAAAGTCCACGATGCGAGAGTAGTCACCTCTGCTACTGCCGACAGGGATAGGAACACGGCGGCGAAAAGGAGTAAAAATCTTCTCATAATTGTTTTTGATTAGTTGTTATTTAATGTTGATTTTGGATTTAACTTGCATCTTTACTTTGAGGGTTGATTAGTGGTTGGAAAGGTGGGCGAGGGCAGTGAGGACTTCGGGCGTCAGGTCGATGACTTTGCCGTCGACTCGCGCTTGCAGGGTCACCGACCGCGGCGGCTGCGCGTCCTCAAAGAACTCGGCAAGGCGCACCCCCAACACCTCGGCGATGCGCTCGAGCATCTCGATAGAGGGATAGGCACGCCCGGTGCACCAGCCCGATACAGTCATAGGTGCCACACCTAAGCGTTGTGCCACCATTGCCTGGGTCAAGCCTTTGCTTGCAATTAGCTGCTTGATTCGTAGTTTTACCATTACTTTTGCGGTCAAAAACACGATTTTGACCGCAAAAGTAATAAAAATTCTTAAGTCTACCCCCCCCCAATTGTTAAATGACGTTAACGCAATATTAATTTAACATTTCCTCGCTTACACACCAATTAGACTAATTAG
>JBJEDD010000195.1:0-2062 GCA_051871715.1 Muribaculaceae bacterium
CATACTTGACCACACCGGCATCGACATCACGGGTATGGATGAGGAGCAGCTGCGCGGCGTGTGCCGTCAGTTGGGCATCGAGGTAGATGCGTCAATGGGCAAAGGCAAGCTCATCGATGAAATCTTCGGCGAGAAGTGTGAAGGCAAATACATACAGCCCACATTCATCACCGACTATCCCATAGAGATGTCGCCGCTGACCAAGCGTCATCGCAACAATCCCGAGCTGACCGAGCGCTTTGAGCTGATGGTCAACGGCAAGGAGCTCGCCAACGCCTACTCGGAGCTTAACGACCCGATAGACCAGTATGAGCGCTTTGTGGAGCAGATGCGCCTGAGCGAGAAGGGCGACGATGAGGCCATGATTATCGATGGCGACTTTATCCGCGCCTTGGAGTATGGCATGCCGCCCACATCGGGCATGGGCATCGGCATGGACCGCTTGGTGATGCTGATGACCGGACAGACCACCATCCAAGAGGTGTTGCTGTTCCCGCAGATGCGTCCCGAAAAGGTCGCTCGCCGCGACAAGCCCGAGGCATTCACCGCCATCGGCGTGCCCGAGGAATGGGTGGCACCCCTGCAGAAAGCCGGCATACTCACCGTTGCCGACCTCGCCGGAGCAGTTGCCGGAAAGCTCTTCCAAGACCTCCTCGCCGTCAACAAGAAATACAAGTTGGGCTTGAAAGTCACTCCCGCCGAGATACAGGCATGGATTGATGCCGTCCCACAATAATATATTATATATACCATCAAAGGCACTAATAACCAAAAATAAATAAGCAAGAAATGTCATCACTCGGGAAAATCGCAGTGCTCGGAGGTGGCAGTTGGGCGACAGCCCTTGCCAAGCTACTCCTCACCAATTGCGAAAATATCACCTGGTATATGCGTCGCGACGACCGCATAGAGGAATTTCTACGCATCGGTCACAACCCCGTATACCTCACCGATGTCAACTTTGACACCACACGCATCAACTTCTCCTCAGACATCAACGCAGTATGCGACAGCGCCGATGTGCTGCTGCTGGCGATGCCCTCGCCATACTTCAAGTGGCACACCGCCAAGATTAGCATCGACCTGTCGTCCAAGATAATCGTCTCGGCTGTCAAGGGCATCGTCCCCGACGAGAATCAGCTCATCACCGACTATATGACCGACCACTTCGGCATTGACCCCGAGAAAGAGTTGGTCATCTCGGGACCCTGCCATGCCGAGGAAGTGGCGCTCGACCGTCCCAGCTACCTCACCATCGGCTGCCGCAACATCGACCGCGCCGCCGAGTTTGGCAAGTATCTTGCCTCCAAGGGTAGCCACGTCATCACCTCCACCGACATCGAGGGCATCGAATATGCCGCTGTACTCAAGAACATATATGCCATCGCCGCCGGCATCATCCACGGCATGAAGCGTGGCGACAACTTCCTGGCGATGCTTGTCTCCAATGCTATCCGCGAGATGGAGCGATTTGTCAACGCTGCCGCACCCCGTCAGCGCCAGATATGCGACTCGGTGTACCTGGGCGACTTGCTGGTCACCTCCTACTCGCGCTTCTCGCGCAACCACAATTTCGGCTCGATGATTGGCAAGGGCTACTCGGTGACCGCCGCTCGCATGGAGATGGAGCAGACTGCCGAGGGATACTACGCTGCCAAGTGCATCACCGATATCAATCAGCGCTTCGGCATCGATATGCCCATCCTCAATTGCGTATACGATATCCTGTACCGCAATGTCAAGGCTTCGCGTGCCGTTGACCGACTTGCCGAGACATTCTCTTAAGCCTATTTTTCACTTTTAGCGCAAAAAAATCACTTTTTTCTTGCACAGGTGAATTATTAGTATTAATTTTGCACCGCAAAACCCCGGAGGGGGCGAGCAAATCCGCTTCAATAGCTCAGTCGGTTAGAGCATCTGACTGTTAATCAGAGGGTCGTTGGTTCGAGTCCATCTTGAAGCGCTGAAATTTTGAATTTTACTTTTGCTTCAATAGCTCAGTCGGTTAGAGCATCTGACTGTTAATCAGAGGGTCGTTGGTTCGAGTCCATCTTGAAGCGCA